>NZ_CAUI01000018.1 GCF_000350165.1 Halanaerobium saccharolyticum subsp. saccharolyticum DSM 6643 | reverse complement strand
AATAAGTTTCATGAAGATAGCAAATTCAATATATCAATGAGAAGCACTGCAGCAGATAATATTAATTTAATAAAAGAAGAGAGATCTTAATTAAATATTTTTGATTAATATTTAATGTTAATTTTTAATAAACTACAAATATAAAAGCCTTATTGTCCATCATAAAGTTTTGTAAATCTATATGAAGTAAGTTTCGGGAAGATCTAGAATTTTAAGTATCAATGAGAAGTATAACAGCAATAATAAATAATAGAGAAGTAAAGATTTTTACGCCTAACAGTCACAGTTGTGACATTAGGCTGGGTCAAGTGTCTTTATTGCTTAGAAGTTTCGAGATGGATTGACAAGATGCCCTTTAGAAAATCAAAAAAGAGAAATAATGATTAAACCTGTTACTATGCAGGTATTTTTTTCTTTTACATGAAGTATATTAATAATAAATCGATTTCTGCAAGTAAAACTAAATTAATAGATTTTTATTCTGCAATAATAGGGAATTTTAGTTTGCAATTTTCAGGAATATTAATTGCAATCCTTTAAAGTTGGTAAAAATATTATGAACTTAACTTCGTGAAGATCTAATAATTTAGTGATAAAAGAACAATTAATTCAATTAAACATACTCATTAGAGCTTTAAATGAGTATGTTTAAGAGTTAATGACTATATTTATTCAGAAAATCAAAATAATAAAAAAGAAAAAATTAAAAGAGCTGTCGTTTAACAGTCGTATAACATGGGATTGGCGTCATGCCTTCTGTCACAAAGCTTGCAATAATAGCTGCAAGAAATTTGGAAGGCAAGCTTTCCGCCAGTTCCTGACGGAATCAGGCACGAGCGCAAATCCCAGTAACGTTATCTGAAATCGGACATAATGTTTTAAATATTCAACTATTACTAGAGGAGTTAAAACAAATGGTAGATTTATTAGGATATTGTTCCAAAATCTATTATATTATTATTAGTGTTTTTAATAATAGAGAATTAGCAATTGGATCTTGGATGTTAATTTTTATAATTATTTTATTGCTAATAGATGAAACTAGAAAACCAATTTTAAAGATTTTTAGTATTATTTTCAATAAAACTTTTTTTGTTTGGTATATATCAATGTTTACTTATTTTATTTTAATGATTTTATTTCTTTGGCAAATCGGTTTTTGGAATCTAAATCTTCTTAAGGGAACAATATATTGGTTTTTAGCTATTGGTATTACTTCATCATTTAGAGCAGTTGATAAAGCTAAAAATATGAATTATTTTATTAATTTTGTTAAAGACAATGTAACAATCTTTATATTGATTCAATTTATAATTAATTTACATACCTTCTCATTTATCATTGAGTTTATACAAATTTTTGTAATTACTGTTTTTACAATTACATCTGAATTTATTTCAAACAATATTAAACCAAAATATGAAGAAGAGGAGTATCAATCAACTAAAAAGATTTTGGATTGGATTTTGGCAATTTTAGGTTTTACTATTTTCTTTTTTTCTCTTAAAGAAACAGTAATAAATTTTGAGGATTTAGACATTATTGATTTTAAAAATATGGTCTTACCATCCATTCTTTCTGTTATGTTTACTTTATATATTTTATTTTTAGTATTGTATGCAGCTTATAAATCTTTATTTGTTCATATAAAAATTTCTAAAAATATAAAAACTAAGGTTTTGTTATATTTAAAGTTAAGAATTTTTATTTCTTGTAATATAAATATAAAAAAGATAAATAAATTTATTTTAGAGAGTGGAATTATGAATAGAAAAATTGATACTTTTAAAGATGTAAATGAATTTATAGAAAGCTATAAAGCATAAAATAATCATTAATTTTATAAAAAATGTCCGACATCAGATAACATGTGATTGGCGTCATGACTTCTGTCATAAAGCTTGCAGACTAACCAATAACGGATATGAAAATGCAAGCTTTACGCCAGTTCCTGCGGAACCAGTCACGAGCGCAAATCACAGGGACGTTATCTGACATTATTTTAAGGAGGAATAAATATGAACAAAGAAAAGTTTATAGAAATAATAGAGAAAATTGATAAAGATTTAGAAGTAATTGAAAGAGATAAAAAATTTGAGTTTAATTATTGGGAAAATATTTTTAATTTAGAATATGAAAAATTTAATGAAATTATAGCTGAAAAAGATAAAAGGACTACTATCAATACAATATTATATAATGAAAATTCATATGAAGTGTTATTAAATTTTGAGAATAATAGACGTATACCTTTTAGTATTATGGTAAGAGAAAACAAAATTGAAATGATAGATTCTCAAAATAAAATAGAATATTCAGTATCGAGACCTTCTGATGAATATTTACTTTTTTTAATAGAACATCTTTATAATGAAAACTTATTCAATGATTTTTTACATAGTAATTATTATCCATCAAGACATGTGAGAAATAATATGGAAGATGTAGAAGATGTTTTTGATTTTATGAGAAAATTATTTAGAAGAATGTACACTCTAAAAATAAAAACTGAAAATGATATGAAGATTAATAAATTTTTAAAATTAAGTAATTCTACTATTTTTCATATCGCTTATAATTTGGAGATACCCGTTGTTGAAATAAAGAATTTTGATGAATTTTTAAATATGGAAAGAATCCATAGAATAAGAAGAAATAATAGTTCTGAAATGGAAGCACCTAAGAGAAATTATAAAAAAGATTTAGTATATCATTATCAAATGGCAATTTCCAGTGATAGCGCTTTTCTACAATATATTTCTTTTTATCATATCATCGAACATTTTTTAGAAAAAATTTATAATGAAGAATTAATTAGCTTATTACAAAATGAATTATCACATCCTGAGTTTTCATTAAAACGTGAAAATGATGTAAGAAAAATAATTAAAATTATCAATAAAAAATTAAGTATAAGAAAAGAGGAACTTGTTATTAATGAAAAAGAAGCTGTAAAACTAACAATAGATAAATATGTAAAAACAGAAAATTTAGTTGATAATCTAAATGAATATAATGATGAATTGGTTGATTATTACAAAGATAAAAAGGTTATTTTTTCCGGAGGACATAGAGTTAATTTATTAAACCCTAATAGACAACAAATTATTAGTAATTTAGCTAAAAGAATCTATTATACAAGAAATTCTATAGTACATAGTAAAGATATCATACATTCTAAAGGAAATAATAAACCTAAGTATGTACCTTTTAAGCATGATAAACATTTGATAAAAGAGATTCCTTTAATAAGGTTTGTTGCTGAAGATATTATATTAAATACATCTGAAATAATATAGCAAAAATAACGTCAGATAACAAAATATTTCCGGTTTCGCTGACGCTTCATCTAAATCTATCAGACTAAGATAAAAGCTATCTAAGTCTGATAGACTTCGGAAATACGAAGACGTTATACGAAATGCGACTTTTAGGGGGAAAACCATGAAAAAGTTCTTACTAAAAATATTGCCTTATGTAGCATCAATAACTGTAGGTGCAATATTATTTTTTATCAGCGGGAATTTAGTTGGAGATCTAAAAGTTTTATTTTTAAGTTTATCTGCTTCTTTTTGGTCAATTCCATTAATTTATTTGTTTTATAATCTGACTAAAAAAATATCTCATAAAAAATTAAATAAAGAAGTTTTTGATTATGCTAAAGTTAAAATTGATACGGAAATGTTATCTATTTTAAATAAATTATTAAAAATTGTTTATCCTTATAAATATCATGATTTTAGTTTTTCTGGAATAAATAATTTTCTTTCATTAGATCAAAAACAAATTGAGAATATGTTAAGTGAATATAATTATATTGGTTTTCAAATTTTTAAAAGATGGGATTTTAGCGAAAATAAATTCAATGATATATTAGAAAATCCTTATATATTAAATAAACTAGAGGATAATCAAATAATCGCTATAATTCAAATAATTAAAAGTTTGAGATCTTTAGAATTACTACATAAAGAAGAATCAATTTATGAAAATAATCTAGAAGAAGTTTCAAATCACAAAATAATAAGTGGAAAAGAATTAAATGAAAATAATACTGAACACCCTGAAAGATTAGTTTTATTAAAAAATATTCAAGACAATAATTTTTTAGTGCAGGACTTTGGGGATTTTAAAAACAAAAATAAAGATAATTTATTGAAGTTATTCTCTGTTAAAGATAAACATTTAGAGACTTATTCTAAAGCTATATTCCATGTTGTTACTAAAATAAATAAATGGGTTGAAGTTTCTGGAAATGAGTTTATTATTGATTCAAAAATGTTTAAGATTAATTCTGAAAAACCGAAGAAAAAGTCGCACATCGTATAACATGGGATTGGCGTCATGCCTTCTGTCATAAAGCTTGCAGGCTAACCAATAACGGATATGAAAAAGCAAGCTTTACGCCAGTTCCTAACGGAATCAGGCACGAGCGCAAATCCCAGGGACGTTATACGAAATGCTTATATTAATAAAAAAAGGAGGTTCAGTTATGGATGAGGAAGAAAATAATCAAACTCCAAAAAATAAATTATATAAAAAAATATTAAAAGTTATTAAAGATTTGATAAGATTACTCTTATGGTTGGATATTTATTCTATACTGTTTGAATTTAATTTTAATTCTTTTAATAATATAGTTCTATCCAAAATAAATATGATTTCAATTTTTGGAGGGACTTTTTTATATTTCATAGTTTTAATTTTAAGGAAAAATAGTTTTTTAAAAAGCATAGGATATGTAATAAAATTTTATCTAGGCTTTATTTTATTTATTCCCAAACTAATCTTTTTTGTATACAAATTAATTAGAACAATTTTTAATTATTTTGCAGAAATAATGAAGATACCAGCTAAAATTGAAGCAAAAATAATTATTGGTATCCTTTCTATTTTAGCAACTTGGACAATTTTTAATTATGAAAACACTTATATATTATATTTTTCAATGTCAATCATTGGATTTGGTTTGTTAACTTCTTGGTATTCAATTTTTTCTTGGACTACAAATCCATTAATTTTTTTTGATATTTTAAATAAAATGATTAATAAAGGATGGAAATGGTATAATAGTCATATGACAAATAAAAATAAATATGAGTTAAAAGAGAAAGAAAAAATAGAAGAAAAAACCGAAATATTAAGATACGTATATGGTGTATTGAGATATTTAAAGATCAAAATTATAGATGGATATACAGACAAAGGGATTAAAGTTTATTTAATAAAAAAATTTTTATTAGTATTTCTATTTATTATTATATTAACCTCAGTAGGATTTTCGTTAGAATATTTTGCTTTATATAAAATTGACAACAATAATATAATTGGTATTGGGAGTAATTATACGGATTTTTTATATTTTAGTATTATTACTTTTGTAAATATGGACTTTAATATAGTTGAATTGAATATACCAATAGCAAAATTCATCTCTATAATTCAGATTTTTTCAACATTGTATATACTAACGATTGTAATACTGATGTTTACTTCGATAACTGAAGAAGCAGCAAAAAATAAATTAGATGAATTTGAATCTGATATTGAAGAAATAGAATCTGACATAAATAATATATTTAAAAGATATTATAATATAAAACTAAAAATAGATAATGAAAAATTAATTAATATCGATGAAAAGGATAAGGACTTCGAAGATATTGTTAAAATAATGAATATAAATTAAGGCAATAAATAACAAGCACTTCGTATAACATGGGATTGGCGTCATGCCTTCTGTCATAAAGCTTGCAATATTATTCTGCAAGGAATATTAAAGCAAGCTTTACGCCAGTTCCTGCGGAACCAGGCACGAGCGCAAATCCCAGTAACGTTATACGAAAGATCTGGTTTAAAAATCCTTATTCAATAAACAATAATTTTAATCAAAATACCTTTATAAATTAAAACTAAAAATATTACAATTGATTTTACATAAAATTTAATGTATAATTTAATTAAGATAATCATTTATGAAATATTTTAATTTATGGAGGTGCAGATAATGGTTACTTTAAGAATTGATAGAGATCATATGGTCTCATCTTCTGAAATTGTTCGTAATTTTAGTAAAATGTTAGATAAAACAAAAGAGTCCCCGCTATTTATTACCAGAAATAATGATATTGAAGGTATTATGATGGATATTGAGGAATATGAAATGTTACTAGAAAAAATAGAATTTCTGGAAGATCAATTAGAAGATGCCCATATTGAAGAGATTATAGCCAAAAGAAAAGAAAACTTTGATCTTAAAGACGCAGTAAGCGAAAAAGAGATAATGGATTTATTAGATAAAGAATAGATTTTAGGGGGCTTAAGTTGATGAAGCTTAAATTTCATCCTGAAGTTAAAAATGATATTGATAATTTAGATGGAAGTGTTAAACCGAGACTTAAAAGTACACTTAATAAAATTAAAAGATCACCTGAATTAGGAAAACCACTTGGAAATAAAAGTGGAATTGATCTATCAGGTTGTTTAAAAATCTACTTTTATCGGAAAAAATATAGAGTTGTTTATCAAATAATGAACGAAGAAGAAGTTATGGTTTGGTCTGTTGGTAAAAGAGAAGATCAAGTTGTTTATATAAGTGCATATAAAAGAATACTTGAAAAGGGGAGATAAACCCCTTTTTTTATTTATAAAAATTTCTAAATTTTATCAAAAGAGCAAACCAGCTCCATCGTATAACATGGGATTGGCATCATGCCTTCTGTCATAAAGCTTGCAGACTAACCAATCACGGATATGAAAAAGCAAGCTTTACGCCAGTTCCTGCGGAACCAGGCACGAGCGCAAATCCCAGTAACGTTAGACGAAATTAATATAAAGGAGTTGGAATTATATGAAAAGATTTTTAAGAATGCTTTTGAATAATAAAATGCTTTTAGTATTATTACTAATTTCTATATTTATTATTATTTCTTTTGGTGTTACCTATAATTGGGAAGCCATTATTAATTTAAATGTTGAAATTATAAATTATTATTACAATATTTTAGTAGACTTATCAGTTGGTTACATAATAAGTTTAATATTTTATTTTATCGTTGTATATATACCTGAAACAAATAAAAAAGAAAAAATAGAAAAAGAAACGTATTTACATTTTTTAAGATTAAACACTCACCTGAGAAATCTTATTTTTTATATAAAAAGAACTTTTGATTATAATGATAAAAATGGTGATTTTTTTGGAAAAAAATGGGAAGAAATATTTGAAAACATATCAAAAGAAGAAGTGTTTAGATTATTAGAAAGAGATGTAAGCAGTATTCATTATATAGCTAAACATGAAGAATTATTTGAGGAGTCTAGTGAAACAAAATCTTACTATCAAGAAATAGTATATTACACAAACAAAATTAATAACTTACTTGATGAATTAAATCCTTATATATTTTTCTTAGAAGATCTAGAACTAGAAATATATACATCTTTAAAAACTAATCTTTTTTTAGAAAATGTAGATAATTTAAATGTTGATACAGGTGTTGTTGGATTACTAGAATGGAATTTACCTAAATTAATTGATGAAAAAAACAATTTGTCACACCTACTAGAAATAAAAAATAGTTAATATATTAACTTCGTCTAACATGGGATTGAAGATTCCGCTTCGCTCCATGCAAATTCATTCACTAAGCGCAGTCGCGCTAAGTTCATGAAATTCTTAAATCCCAGGGACGTTAGACGAAATTTAGATTTTAGGAGGTAAAAGATGACATATTTAAAGAATAATAAAGAAGTTGATTTTACAAATTATAATAAAATTTATATATATTTAGATACTAATTTTTTTATAGCAAATAAATTTAATCTTGATAATCCTGTTACAAAATCTATAAAAAAAATAAATAAACATATAGATGTATCTATTTTGATTCCTGATGTAATATTACAAGAAATTTTACAAAAATATAAAAAAAAGAAAAATTTTTTTATAAATAATGTAAAAAGAAATAGAAGATATTACCGTTCATGTGATAATGATCTTGTTAATAAATTTTTAGAAAATATACGGTCATCTAATATTGAAAAAAGTATATTTAATTTAGAATTTATTGAAAAAAGGAAAAACACCGAGGATGAATTCAGGACAGGTGTTTATAATACTATTTATGAATCACCTCCTTCTTCTGAAAATAATGATCAAACTGTTGATAGTATTTTTGTGATTACTGTTTTAAATGATTATGAAAATTCCAAAGAAAATGAATTATATATTTTTCATTCTGAAGATAAAGCTTTTTTTAAAGGAAATAGTACTATATTTAAAAAAGAAATATCAGATGAATTAGAAGATAGTAATGGAGATTTAATTACTATAAGAAATAGAAAAAGCTTAAGAAAATTAATTTCTAAAAATGAAGAATACATTATTGAGTTAAATAAAGAATTAATTAAAGAGTATAAAAAGTATTTTAAGTCAAAATTGAAAATCAAAGATACTTATTTTGATATAAATGATTCAAAAATTATAAATGAAATTTCTGATTATCTTTGGGATTATATTATTAATAACTTAGGATACGAATATGAAGGAGAATTCGAATTAATTTCAAATGAACAAATATATTTCAATAGATATCCATATGAAGAATATGAAGATGCTTTGCTTGAGAAAATAGTTGAAGAGCAGTACCTAGAAGTAATAGTATATTGTAAAAATATAATAACTTCTAGTAACTCAGAAACTGTAAAAGTTACTTTACCTAAAGAAATTAAATTAAGTCTTATTTTTAACATTGATATAGATATTTTGGTTTCTAAGGAATTTTCAGATATTCAAGATGAAACATATTTTGTAGATATTGATAAAATAATTGATGATAGAATAAATGATTAAATTGTTATTATCTAAACTTCGTCTAACATGGGATTGGCGTCATGCCGTCTGTCATAAAGCTTGCAATATTAAGCAGCAAGAAATATAATGGCAAGCTTTACGCCAGTTCCTGCGGAATCAGGCACGAGCGCAAATCCCAGGGACGTTATATGAAATCAAACTTTATAAATAAAAACGAACAGGAGGATACTTAATTGAAAATAAAACTAAATAATATAAACATAGATAAAAAGAACCCTTTCAAAGAAGATATTTTAGAAAGAAAAGAAAGTGTTGAGATATTGACTCAATTAATAAGCGAAACTCAAGATTCATTAGTTTTAGCAATAGATTCACTTTGGGGTACTGGCAAAACTACTTTTGTTAAAATGTGGCAAATGCATTTAGAAAATAAAGGGTTTTCAACTCTATATTTTAATGCCTGGGAAAATGACTTTAATGACGATGCTCTTATTGCTTTGATTGGTGAAATTGAAATTGCAATAGATTCTTTTGAAACAGAAAATTCAAAACTTGATAAAATTCAATATAATTTTGAAAAAATTAAAAGAGCTGCTTCAGTTTTAATTAAAAATTCAATTCCTATTGCTCTTAAATATGCTAGTGCAGGAGTTTTAGATTATGATGATTTGACTGAAAAAGCAATCGGAGAAATAACAGAAAAAATTGCAAAAAATGAAATAAATAAATATGAGGAATCAAAACATATTTTAACTGAATTTAAAGAACACTTAGAGAATTTTGCTAAAGAAATTACAGATTCTGAAAAACCAATCGTATTTTTTATAGACGAATTAGATCGTTGTAGACCTACATATGCATTACAAGTTCTTGAAAAAGCAAAACACTTCTTTAATGTGGAAAATATTGTTTTTGTATTAGCTATTGATAAAAACCAAATTGGTAATTCAATTAAGGGGATCTATGGTTTAGATATGGATGTTGATGGATATTTGCGGAGATTTATTGATTTAAATTATCATTTACCTGAACCTCCAAAAGGCGCTTTTGTTGAAGCTTTATTTAAGAGATTTAATTTTAATAAATATTTTGAAGAAAGAACTAATCAATCATCCAATTTTAGAAATGATAAAGAACACTTTGTTTCTATTTTTTCAGAATTATTTTCTATACTTAACTTTTCTTTAAGAATACAAGAACAATGTTTTACACAAATTAGCTTAGTATTTAAAACAACACCTGTAAGTTTTAAATTATACCCAATTTTATTAGCAGTCTTAATATCTATAAAAAATTATAATCTTGATCTTTATAAACGATATATTAATGGAAACATCGATTCCAATGAAATTATGACTGAGTTATTTTCATCTAAAGAAGGAAAAGAATTTTTAGATAGTCATTATGGAAATGTAATTGAAGCATATTTAATTTATTATGACAGCACTGAAGTTAAAGAACAATTAATAGAAAAATATAGAGATATTAAAGATAATCAAGACATAAATAAGGATACTTATAGGAAAGCAGAAAAAATCATAAGTATAATTAATGATCTAGATTTTGCTGTAGCACATAATGTTAAAGATTATGTAGTAAAAAAAATTGAGATAATGGATAGATTTCAAAATTAAAACTTTAGTTTGACTTCGTATAACATGGGATTGGCGCCATGCCCTCTGTCATAAAGCTTGCAGATTAACCAATGACGGATACGAAAAAGCAAGCTTTACGCCAGTTCCTAACGGAACCAGGCACGAGCGCAAATCCCAATAACGTTATACGACATTAAACTAGGTGGGTGCGTTTCAGCGTAGAAAGAACGAGATGGATTTGTAAAACCCTCTCGGGTAATTCAAAACCAAATTAATAATAATTAAACCATTAATTTTAAATTATTTGGTTAAGATCAAAATAATTCTTGAACAAATCGCTTTTTAAAAATGTCAGGTGTAAAGTCTTAATTAACGAAAAGTGTAAAAAGTTATTTGTCATTAAAATTTTCTGCTGTAAATCTTAATGAAATAAGTTTCATGAAGATAGCAAATTCAATATATCAATGAGAAGCACTGCAGCAGATAATATTAATTTAATAAAAGAAGAGAGATCTTAATTAAAATATTTTTGATTAATATTTAATGTTAATTTTTAATAAACTACAAATATAAAAGCCTTATTGTCCATCATAAAGTTTTGTAAATCTATATGAAGTAAGTTTCGGGAAGATCTAGAATTTTAAGTATCAATGAGAAGTATAACAGCAATAATA
>NZ_CAUI01000017.1 GCF_000350165.1 Halanaerobium saccharolyticum subsp. saccharolyticum DSM 6643 | reverse complement strand
CCGCCCCAGTCAAACTGCCCGCCTGACAATGTCCTGTGACCAGTTCATGGCCTCCAGTTAGAATTCCGCTGTAGAAAGGGTGGTATCCCACCAGCGACTCCACTGACATTGGCATGCCAGCTTCAAAGTCTCCCACCTATCCTGTACATTCTACATCAAAACCCAATATCAGGCTGCAGTAAAGCTCCACGGGGTCTTTCCGTCCTGTCGCAGGTAGCCTGCATCTTCACAGGCAATTTAATTTCACCGAGTCCCTTGTTGAGACAGCATCCAAGTCGTTACGCCATTCGTGCAGGTCGGAACTTACCCGACAAGGAATTTCGCTACCTTAGGACCGTTATAGTTACGGCCGCCGTTTACTGGGGCTTAGGTTCAGACCTTCGTGCTAAAGCACTAAGCCTTCTCCTTGACCTTCCAGCACCGGGCAGGCGTCAGCCCCTATACTTCGTCTTACGACTTAGCAGAGACCTGTGTTTTTGATAAACAGTCGCTTGGATCTTTTCACTGCGACCCACTAGCTAATGCTAATGGGTACCCCTTCTCCCGAAGTTACGGGGTCATTTTGCCGAGTTCCTTAACAAGGGTTCTCTCGCGCGCCTTAGAATTCTCTTCCCGTCTACCTGTGTCGGTTTGCGGTACGGGCACTATAAATCTCGTTAGTGGTTTTTCTTGGCGACTCATTAAGTGGCTTCGCCTCTTTTGGCTCCACATCACTAAAAGTCATTAGCGGGTAAAGGGATTTGCCTCCTTACCCTGACTCATTAGCTTATACGTGCTCTTCCAGTCACACGCTCCACTCTCTTTGCCGCGTCCCCACTTCACTCAATCAACTTACAGTGGTATCTGAATCTTTACAGATTTTCCATCACCTACGCCTTTCGGCCTCGGCTTAGGTCCCGACTAACCCTGAGAGGACGAGCCTTCCTCAGGAATCCTTAGACTTTCGGCGAAGGAGATTCTCACTCCTTTTTTCGTTACTCATACCGGCATTCTCTCTTCTGTACAGTCCACTGCTCCTTACGGTACAGCTTCGTTCCGTACACAATGCTCCTCTACCACTTACAATTATATAAATACAATCATAAATCCACAGCTTCGGTGATATGCTTTAGCCCCGTTACATTTTCGGCGCAAAACCGCTTAACCAGTGAGCTATTACGCACTCTTTAAATGAGTGGCTGCTTCTAAGCCAACATCCTGGTTGTCTGTGCGATCTCACTTCCTTTTCCACTTAGCATATACTTTGGGACCTTATCTGGTGGTCTGGGCTGTTTCCCTTTCGACTATGAAGCTTATCCCACATAGTCTGACTCCCGATGAACACTAAACGGCATTCGGAGTTTGAATGGATTTGGTAACCTTGTTGGGCCCCTTGTCCAATCAGTGCTCTACAACCGTTTAACTTTTACATCGAGGCTAGCCCTAAAGCTATTTCGAGGAGAACCAGCTATCTCCGAGTTCGATTGGCCTTTCACCCCTATCCACAACTCATCCCCTCATTTTTCAACATAAGTGGGTTCGGGCCTCCACAAGCTCTTACACTCGCTTCACCCTGGTCATGGATAGATCACTCGGTTTCGGGTCTACTAATCATAACTTCCGCCCTTATCAGACTCGCTTTCGCTCTGGCTTCATCTCTATGACTTAACCTTTCGCTACGATTAGTAACTCGCCGGTCCGTGATACAAAAAGTACGCAGTCAGGCTTTTAAATAGCCCTCCTACTTGTTGTAAGCTTATGGTTTCAGTTTCTATTTCACTCCCCTTCCGGGGTTCTTTTCACCTTTCCCTCACGGTACTTGTTCACTATCGGTCATTCAGGAGTATTTAGTCTTGGAAGGTGGTCCTCCCATATTCTCACAAGGTTTCTCGTGTCTCGTGATACTCTGGATAATTCTCTGACTTCTTTTACCTTACGTCTACAGGACTATTACCTCCTACGGTTGAACTTCCCAGTTCATTCGACTCGGTAAAAAATTTAAGTCAGCCAAAAGCTGTAGCTTTTAGACAGTCTATCCTACACCCACTTAAAGCAACGTCTACAGACTTACACTTTAAGTGTTTGGACTCTTCCCCTTTCGCTCGCCGCTACTAAGGGAATCTCGTTTTGATTTCTTTTCCTCAGGGTACTAAGATGTTTCAGTTCTCCTGCTTGTTCTTACATGGCTACTTATTTCACCACATAATACCAGTGCTCCACACTGGTGGGTTGCCCCATTCGGATATCCGCGGATCTACGCTTATTTAGCAGCTCCCCACGGCTTTTCGCAGCCGGTCGCGTCCTTCTTCAACTCTGAATGCCAAGGCATCCACCATAAGCTCTTTCTAGCTTAATCAATTTATTTCCTATATGCATTTTTCAATGTACAGTTTTATATACTTATTTATATACTTAGTAATAATTAAAGAGTTTTTGGTGGAGGTAAGCGGATTCGAACCGCTGACCTCCTGCTTGCAAGGCAGGCGCTCTCCCAGCTGAGCTATACCCCCATATATACCAGTTGCTATTCATGCGTATGTTAAAAGAATAGAAAATGGTGGGCCTAAGTAGATTTGAACTACTGACCTCACGCTTATCAGGCGTGCGCTCTGACCAACTGAGCTATAGGCCCATTCTCTTTTTAAATAAATATAAATCCCATCGTTATCAGGATTTATTTTATTTTCATATTATTTTATTAAGTATTATAGAAGATTTCCTTCGGCTTTAACAGCCGAACTAAACCTTCAAAATTAAACAGCAAGCTCACGTTCTCTCCTTAGAAAGGAGGTGATCCAGCCGCACCTTCCGGT
>NZ_CAUI01000016.1 GCF_000350165.1 Halanaerobium saccharolyticum subsp. saccharolyticum DSM 6643 | reverse complement strand
GCATTGGTCCATCTGCTGCAGATACTACTAAAATTGCTCCGTCCATCTGTGCTGCTCCTGTAATCATGTTCTTTACATAGTCAGCATGTCCTGGACAATCTACGTGAGCATAGTGTCTTGCTTCTGTTTCATACTCTACGTGAGATGTTGCAATTGTAATTCCTCTTTCTTTTTCCTCTGGAGCATTATCAATAGTATCAAATGCTCTTACTTCTGCTCCACCATAGTTTGCCAACACATTTGTGATTGCTGCTGTTAGTGTTGTTTTTCCATGGTCAACATGTCCTATTGTTCCTATGTTAACATGTGGTTTGTTTCTTTCGAATTTTGCTTTTGCCATTTTTATTCCTCCTTGAAAATTTAACTTATTTTATGTAGCCATCAGGGTAAAACATCCGCAAAAAAGGCCTAGCGGCTGCTGGCCGAAGTGCTGTTATTATGTAATAACAGCTATATTTATTTAAATCAGAAGCAATTTAGGATTCCTAGATGTTGTGTTTTTCTAAAAATACTTCTAATTTTCTTTTGACTCTCTGTAAAGCATTATCTACCGATTTAACATGTTTATCTAAACTTTCAGCAATTTTTTGGTATGACTTCCCATCCAAATATTCTTGCAAAACATCAAATTCTAAATCACTTAACATTGAAGAAATTTCAGATTCTATTAAGTCATATGTTTCATTACTAATAAATAAAGCTTCAGGATTGGATAATTTTCCACCTTTTAGTATATCTAAAAGTGTCCTATCAGATTCTTCATCATAGATTGGCTTATTCAAAGAGATATAAGTATTTAAAGGCTGGTGCTTCTGGCGAGTAGCTGCTTTGATTGCAGTAATAATTTGCCGAGTAATACACAATTCTGCAAAAGCACGAAAAGATGCCAATCTCTCAATCTTATAATCTCGTACTGCTTTATAAAGGCCAATCATGCCTTCTTGAACAATATCTTCGCGATCAGCTCCAACTAAAAAATAAGAGCGTGATTTAGCAAGCACAAAGTTTTTATAACGTTTAATCAGAGTTTCCTGGGCTTCCATATCACCCTGATGTACTAGTTCAACTAGTTCATCATCGGACATCTGTTGATACTCTTCAAAACTGATATCATCAAAATTGAGTTCATGAGCATTCATCTTCAACCAGAATCCCCTCCCTTATCCATCACATTACTATTATACTTGCTAAAAAAACTTTCGTCAAGAATTATCTTATTGTGCGCTGACGGAAAATTTCATAGATAATAACTGCTGCTGCTACAGAAGCATTTAGAGATCCCAATTCACCATTCATAGGTATTTTAACAAGAAAATCACAATTTTCTCTAACTAACCTTCTGAGACCACTACCTTCACTACCAATAACAAGTCCTAAAGACCCGCTCAAATCAGCTTCAAAATGGGTTTTTTCTGCTGCTGCATCAGCTCCTGCAATCCAGAAATGCGCTTCTTTCAAATCCTTAATTGCATAGTTAATATTAGAAACCTTGACTAAAGGTATATGCTCAGCAGCTCCAGCTGCAGCTTTTAAGACAACCGGAGTAATCCCAACTGCTCTTCTATCCTGATAAACAACTGCATCAGCACCTGCAGCATATGCAGTCCTAATGATTGCTCCAAAATTATGAGGGTCTTTAATCTCATCCAAAATAATTACTAGAGAATCCTCATCCTTTTTTTCTTTAATTTCAATTACATCCGCTAATCCATATTCTTTTAAGGGGTCAGCTTCTGCCATCACGCCTTGATGAGCATGTGATTTTGCGTTCTCAGCCAATTTTTGTGATGAAATTCTACTAATTGGAATATTTTTTTCTGCAGCCAATTCTAAAATGTCATCTATTATAGCTGCTGAAATTTTTTCTTGAATAAAAATACGATGTATTTTTCTATGTCCTCTTAAAGCTTCATAAACTGGATTTCTTCCTTCAATCTTTGGCATTTAATTATCATTCCTTTTTTTAATTGAATCAATTCGCCCACAGGACATTTCCCCTTCTGGACAGTGACCTTCAGCTTCACATGGTGGACCAGCCTTTTCAAATAGAACTGGCGCTATTTCTTTTACTTGTTTTAGCATTTGATTAGCTAAACTTCTGATTTCCCATTGAGCTCTACTGCAGCATCTAAGACTAAAGAAGTGATATAACGAGCGGGCGTTAAATGATACCATCAAATTAGTTTTGACAGTTGGCAGTACAAATCTTGCATCTTCAGCTGGTATATCATCTGCAAGCATTTTATTATACATTTCTCTGCCTTTTTCCATCCATTCTTTATACTCTGCTGCAGCTTCTTGATTTTTAGCAATTTTAGGAGGGATAATATAATCGAAATTATCTTCTTTTACATAACGCTGAGAACGCTGGCTGTATGAAACACCAATTCTATGGCGCACTAGTTGATGACTTGCAACTCTGCTGCACACAATATGAAAATAAAAATATGTATGCTCTAAAGTTGAATAATGACCTAAACCAACAACTTTACGCACTAAATTATTCATATCTTCTTGTGACATTTTTGCTTCAAGCTCTTCGGCACCATCTTCTGAATAACATAATCGAGCTGCTAAAGCAACATTCTTTTCTGGATTTTCACTATAATTAATTAATTTTGCTTTAGGTCTTACTTCCATCATTATTCTCCTCTGTATTCTTGATTTCCCATTCGGTTCCCCGGTTAGTATCAATAACTTCTATACCAATTTCTTCTAAACGATCTCTTATAACATCTGCTTCTTCCCAATTTTCATTCTCTCTTGCCTTTTCTCTCAATTCTATTAATAAACTAACAAGTGGATCAACCAAATCATTTTCAGCTGTAGCATTTAATTCTAATTCAAATTCCAAACCCAATATTTCTGCTAATTCTAAGAAGATCTCTTCTGTTTCTTCTAAAATAGCAAAGTTTTTCTCATTTAGAGTAAAATCTTTTTGATTAATATAACTATTAATATCCCCAACTAAATCATGTAAAACTCCAATCGCCTCAGCTGTATTAAAATCATCACTTAAAGCCTCAACAAAATCATTTTTCTTTGCAATTATTTCTTCAAAAAACTCAGTATGTTCTTTAACTTCAGCTTCCGCATTAATATCAAGATTTAAAACTTTATCTAATTGACGTCTTGTATTTTTAATTCTTGCAAGTGAAGTTTTTGCTTCTGTTAATTTTTCATAAGAAAAATCAATAGGACTTCGATAATGTCTGCTTAATAGAAAATATCTAACTTCCTGTCCAGAAAATTCCTTCAATACTTCTCTACTTGTAAAAAAGTTACCCTGTGATTTTGACATTTTTTCTCCACTTAAATTTACAGTCCCATTATGCAGCCAATAGTTTACAAACTTTTGACCACTATATGCTTCCGATTGAGCAATTTCATTTTCATGATGAGGAAAAATCAAATCTACTCCACCACCATGTATATCAAAGGTCGCTCCAAGGCGTTTCATAGACATTGCAGAGCATTCTATATGCCACCCCGGCCATCCTTCTCCCCAAGGGCTGTCCCAACCCTCACCAGCTTCAACTTTTTTCCAAAGTCCAAAGTCCAATGGATTTTTCTTTTCTTCATTTACAGCTATCCTAGCTCCAGCCTGCATTTCATCTAAATTACGACCTGATAACTTGCCATAATCTTCAAAACTTTCTACACTAAAATAAACATTCCCGTTCACTTCATAAGCATAACCTTTTTCAATCAATATTTTTACCATCTCAATAATTTCATCAACATTTTCACTTACTCTTAAATATTTATCTGCTGGTTTAATATTAAATTCTCTGATATCTTCTAAAAAAGCATTGGCATACTTATCTGCTAAATCCTCTGGAGTTAGCCCTTCTTCTTTTGATCTTTTTACAATTTTTTCATTAATATCAGTAAAATTAGAAATATAATCAACTTCATAACCTAAATATTCAAGAAATCTTCTGATTACATCATAATTGATAGCACTTCGAATATGTCCTATATGGGAATAATTTTGAACAGTTAATCCACAAACATACATCTTCACCTCTCCTGCTTCTACTGTTTCAAATTTTTCCTTTTCACCTGTTAAAGTATTATATACTCTTAGCATTTTTTCACTCCTTTCTTTTTTGTTAAGTCTTTTTTTAATCTAAGATCTTAAATTAGTTTATTTAATTTTTTTAAAAAAGAGCCTTCTCCTTGCGAGAAGACTCTTTCGATTGTAACTATTTTAATAGTTTTGTGCCAATTCTAAAGCAGTATCTAATCTTCTAGCAACTTCTTCTGCACCAAAAATAGAAATTACACTTGTCATCTCAGGACCAGAACCTTTGCCGGTTATAGCTAATCTAGTTGGATGATAAATAGTTCTTCCTCCTACATCAAGCTCGTTTTTTAGCTCTTTGAAAATTTCCCCAACCGTCTCTTCTGTCAGTTCTTCACGTGCAAAAGCTTTTTCTTTTAAAGTATCAAACACTAACTTTACATCATCACCTTTAAATTCCTCAGCAGCTTCAGCAGGTTCAGCAAACTCTATCTCAGTTAAGAAAAGCTCAGCTTCTTCAGGGATTTGAGACAAATAGTCAACACCTGTCCTTGTTTCATCAATAACTTTAGACAACCATTCTCTGTTATTTTCTATATATTCCTTATCTACCAATCCTGATTCAAGCAAAAAAGGCAGTGCTAATTCAACTATTCTATCCAAGTTGGCTGCTCGAATATATTTGCCGTTCATCCAGTTTAATTTTTCTCTATCAAATACAGCCCCACTTTTATTTACATCTTCAATATCAAAGCGCTCTATAATTTCTGCCTGTGAAAGAATTTCTTCTTCATCACCAGAGGACCAACCTAAAAGTGCCATGAAATTAAATAAAGCCTCAGGTAAATAACCCTGCTCTCTAAATTCACCAATATATACAGAGTCTTTACCTCTCTTTTTAAGTTTAGCTTTGTTTTCATCTAAAATTAATGGTAAATGTGCAAATTTTGGTAGCTCAAAATCTAAAGCTTCGTAGATCAAAATTTGTTTAGGTGTATTCGAAAGATGATCTTCTCCTCTAATTACATGTGAAATTTTCATTAATGCATCATCAATTACTACTGCAAAATTATAAGTAGGCATTCCATCTGACTTAAAAATTATAAAATCATCTAGCACAGATGAACTAAAACTGACATTGCCTCTAATTAAATCTTCAACAATAATCTCTCTTTCTTCTTCAGGTAGTTTAAAACGTAGAACCGGTTTTCTACCTTCTGCCTCATAAGCTTTTCGCTCTTCCTCGCTCAAGTTGCGGCATGAGCCATCATAACGAGGCATTTCATCATTATCTATAGCTTTCTGTCTCATTTCATCAAGTTCATCTTTAGTACAATAACATTTATATGCATAACCAGATTCTAATAATTTATCAGCATATTCTTGATAAAGATCAATTCTTTCAGTCTGACGATAAGGACCATAATCTCCACCAATTCCTACACCTTCATCTGCATCAAGACCAAGCCATTCCATTTCTTGAATAATAATATCTTCAAATTCTTTAGTTGATCTAGCCTGATCTGTATCTTCAATTCTTAAAACTAGCTCTCCGTCTTTCTGTTTAGTAACTAACCAGTTAAATAATGCTGTGCGCATATTACCAATATGAATCTTCCCAGTTGGACTTGGGGGAAAACGTAATCTTATGTTATTACTCATAACCTTATAATTCCTCCTAATAAATTAAAATATATTATATTACACTAGTACCAACAGTTAATTGTTCTGGTCCATCTACTAAAGCATGGCCAAATTTACCAAAAATAGCTACAGAAATATGTCCATCTCCACGAACTACTGCAATCTTAAAGCCTCCACCTAAACCAGGATTTACAAGTGCTAACTGACTATATGCATCTTTTACTGCATTAGAAACGGCCATTTTTTCGCGAGAATTTTCATTAATAACACCTCGAGCAATTGCTGCCACAGTAGTGCTTTCTCGTAGTTTAATTGGTAACTTTTCTGCACTAGCGCCAGTTTGAGTGATTGCACCTCGATAACTATAACCTTCAATCTTTTTTAACCAATATTCTTCATAATCTCTACTTCTAGTCATTGACAAATAAATTGCTGAACTCTCAGGAGTTATCGTTCTTTTTTCCATTGCCCTTTCTTCTTCTTCATCTTTTAAATAACCATAAACTATATCTTCAGAAGTAACGACTCCAACTAATTCATTTTTATTATTATAGACAGGCAAACCCCCAATATGATTTTCAGAAAGTTTTTTTGCCGCCTCTTGAACTGTGTTTTTTTCGTTAATTATTATTAAATCATCTGACATAAAATTACTTATCGAAGCTTCTAATTCTCTTTCTGATATTATATCTCCATCTGTCAGCATTCCGACTAATTCATCATTTTCTACAACTAACAATCTTCCAATTTTATTTATTGAAAGCATTTTTTCTGCTTCCAAAATTGTTGCATCAGGCGCAATAGTTATTGGATGAGTTGTCATTATATCTTTTACTAGCATCATTTAATACTCCCTTCCATTTTCAATGTCTCAAAAAACTGCCATAATTTACTTTCTACAACACTTACAACAGCAAAAGCTGCCATTCCTTCTTCACGACCAGTAAACCCCATTTTTTCATTTGTGGTTGCTTTAAAATTGATTCTATTTTTATCGATCCCTAAATTTCCTGCAATCGATGAAACAATTCTATCACGATAGGGTTTTAATTTCGGTTTTTCTGCTACAACTACTAAATCACAATTATTAACTACAAATTTTTTCTTTTCAACTTCTTGTTTTACTTCAGACAAAAGTTTTAAACTACTTATATTTTTATATTGAGCTTCATCATCTGGGAAATGAGTGCCAATGTCACCACTTCCAATAGCTCCCAACAGAGCATCCATTAAAGCGTGCAGTAAAACATCTGCATCAGAATGTCCTTGAAGTCCATAATCTGAGTTGATTTTTACTCCACCCAAAAAAAGTTTTCTATCTTTTGCAAAACGATGACTGTCATAAGCAAAGCCAACTTTAAACATCAAGTTCTCTCCTTTAAAATCATTTCCGCAGGTTTTAAGTCTTCTGGAGTAGTAATCTTAAAATTGTTATAATCACCATTAACAATATAAACCTTCTCACCAAATTCTTCAACTAATGAAGCATCATCTAACGCTTTATTTTTTCCAGTTTTTTTATGTGCTTTCATTATTAAATCTAATTTAAAAGCCTGTGGGGTTTGAATTGCTCTTAAAGAATTACGGTCAAGTGTTTCTTTTGAAAAAGAATCTTCAACAATTTTGATTGTATCTTTTACCCGAACGCCACAGCTAACCGCATTGTATTTCAGTACTGCTTGATAACATTTTTCAATTAACTCTGTCCGCAGCATTGGTCTTGCACCATCATGTATTATAACATAATTGACTTCTTCACTAAAGTTTTTTAAACCATTATTTACTGATTGTTTTCGGCTATTTCCACCCGCTATTAAATTTAATTTTTGAGGTGAACAAGAAAATAACGGACTTAAATTTTTTTTAAAATAATCAAATTCATTTGAGGCTAAAACAATATTAATTTCAAGATCATCTCGCCAATCAAGAAAACTTTTTATAGTATAATATAAAATTGGTTTCCCAAGCAATTTCAAAAATTGTTTGTTTATGTTTTTCCCCATTCTACTACCTCTACCGGCAGCAGGTATTAAAACACCAATTTCAGACATCAAAACCATCCTTTAATTACTTTTTAGGTCGAGCAAAAATCATTCTTCCCGCAGCCGTTTGCAGAATGCTTGTAACTAGAACTGAGATATCCTCTCCCAGATATTTAATACCTTCTTCGATAACAATCATAGTTCCATCATCAAGGTATGCAACTCCCTGACCATTTTCTTTACCTTCTTTAATTACTTTAACATCCATTTCTTCCCCTGGTAGTACAACTGGTTTAACTGCATTAGCAAGCTCATTAATATTTAAAACTTTAACCCCCTGTAATTCGGCAACTTTGTTCAAATTGTAATCATTTGTTAAAACTTTGGCAGAGCTTAACTGCGCCAATTTAACTAGTTTACTATCAACTTCAGATATTTCTTCAAAATCATGATCAATTATTTCTACCTGTATATCAGAATCATTCTGCATCTGTCTTAAAATATCGAGTCCTCGACGGCCACGATTTCTTTTTAAGTCATCAGCTGAGTCTGCAATATGCTGAAGTTCTTCTAAAACAAATTCCGGAATAATAAAATTACCTTCTATAAATCCGGTTTTACATATATCATAAATTCTCCCGTCAATAATAACGCTTGTATCTAAAATTTTATCACTACCTGTTTTATCTTCAGGAGTTTCTGAGGTTCCTTTTTTTCTAGAAAATAAAAAAGATTCTATATCCTTTGCTTTATGAACAGCAAGTGCGAATCCCATATAAATAAAAGTAATATTAACAAAAATTTGTAGAGGCATTCCAATTCGAGGTATCTTAGGAATAGAAAATATAAAATTTATAATAGCACCAGTTATAAGCCCAATTATAAGACCAATTACTACTATTAAAACTTTTTTCCAACTTAACTCTTTAAATTTTAATTCAAAGCCCATAATAAACTCTAAAAGTTTATTTAAAGAATAAAAAATAAGAAAATAGCCTAATACTGCTCCTAATAATATAGCATAAAACTGTGTTGTTAAAAAGAATGCTCCAATGTTTTCCCAGCTATATGAATAATCACTTGCTAATCCAAAAATATCTATTAAATTATATGCAATAACACCACCAAAAACCCCAAAAATTAAGCGCATTACTTTTTTTAGCATTGTCTTCACCCCCTTCCGAAAAAAATCTTCAATTAGGACTCAAGATCTTCTTCGTCAAGTGTAAATAAATCATCCATTTTTTCGGAAATGCTTTCTTCATCCAATCCTTTTGCTAACACAAGTTCACTAATTAAAATTTGTCTAGCATTACTCAACATCTTCTTTTCCCCAGTGGAAAGACCCTTTTCTCTATCTCTAATACTTAAATTTCTAACAACTTCTGCCACTTCAAATATATCGCCAGTTTTTAATTTCTCCTGATTAGCCCGAAAACGGCGATTCCAATTTTGTGACATTTTGCTTTTTTCTCCATTTAATAATTCAAAAACTTCATCTGCTTTTTCTTCAGTAATTACATCTCTAATTCCAATTTTATCAATTTTATCAACAGGAATCATAACTTTCATTTCTCCAATAGGAAGTTTCATTATATAATATTCTTTCTTTTCATCTAAAATAGTCTTAGTCTCAATACCAACAATGGTTCCTGCACCATGATTAGGATAAACGACTTTGTCACCAATTTTATACATCTTATCCACTCCTCTTTTATGAAAGCAATAAAAATCCACCTTATAATTATACCATTTTAAAAAGCTACAGTCAATTTGTACACTTTTTGAATTAAGCTTATAACGAAGTGTATTAAAATTTTAAATATGCCTATCAAGTAATACCTGATCTCTAAGCCGACGCAATCCATCTTTAATTGCTTGAGCTCTTACTTCACCAATACCATCAACATCATCTAATTCATCTACTGAAGCTCGGATGATTGCCTGAAGATTTTCAAAATAATCAACTAAATTTTCAATAACTGGCATTGGTAACCTGGGTATTTTTCTCATAATCCTATAACCACGTGGTGAAACTGTTTCATCCAATGCATTAAGACTACCACTATAACCAAGGGCTTTACTAATTGTATTTAAAGTTAAAATTTCATCAGAAGACCAATCTGTTAAACTTTCTAATACTTTTTCAGGATCAGAGGTGTCTTCTTCTAATTCCTCTGAAATGTAATCTTCAATAAGTAGAATACCTTCTTCCCTAACATTGTTTACAAGTTCTTCCAGCTGCATTTTAATTAATCTACCTTCAGATCCTAATTCAGAAATATATTTTTCAATTTCACGCTGGATTTTTAAAACCATCTCAGTTCTCTGAATTACAGTTACCACATCTGAGAGTGTTACTAAATCTTCAAACTCTAGAGCACTTAAGTTAGTAAGGGCCTGATCAAAAACTGATCGATATTTTTCCAGGGTTTGAATAGCTTGATTTGCTTTAACTAACACTACTCTTATATCCTCTAAAATATGTTTGGAATCCCCTTTATAAATAGTGATAATTGATCTTCTCTGAGAAATTGCAATTACTAATTCCCCAGTCTGTAGTGCAACTCTTTCTGCAGTTTTATGTCTTGTTCCAGTTTCTGAAGATTTAATTGTGTGATCAGGGATTAATTGAGCATTTGCAAATAATATATTTTCAGCATCTTGATCTAAAACAATTGCACCGTCCATTTTTGCAAGTTCATATAGACGTGCAGGTGAAAGTGGTGTTTCAATTTGAAAACCATCATTTACTAAATCCATCACTTCTTCTTTATCACTAACAACAATCAAACCACCAGTTTGTGCTCTTAAAATATTTTCAAGTCCATCTCTGAAAACTGTTCCAGGCGCCAAGACTTTTAAAATATCTAATAATTTCTCATCAATTTCTTCCATTGCTTCACCCCTTCCAATTATAAGTATTTTTTTATTTTATAATTATTTTTACAAATTCAGATATATCTTTAACAGCATCGATTTTTATATCTGGATCAAAGGCGATATTTTTAGCATTTCCCGCTGGAATGACAACTTTTTTAAATGATAATTTTTTTAACTCATTAATTCTCTTTTCTATCTGTCCGACAGCTCGAACTTCACCGCCAAGTCCAACTTCCCCAATTACAGCTAAATCATTATCTAATGAAATATCTTTATAACTAGATATCACTGCAGCTATTATAGCCAAATCAAGTCCTGGCTCTTCTACATTAATCCCTCCAGTAATATTAAGATTAACATCAAACTCTTTAAAATTAGCTCCTAAACGCTTTTCTAAAACTGCTAAAAGCAATGACAAGCGTTTATGATTTACACCTTTAGCCAAACGCTGTGGAGAAGGAAAAGCAGCATCAGTGACAAGAGATTGTACTTCCACCAAAAGAACTCGACTACCTTCCAATGCTGGGGTAATAATTGAACCAGATACATCTGCAGATCTCTCATTTATAAAAAAGCTAGAAGGATTTGCTACTTCTTCTATGCCCTTTTCTTTCATTTCAAAAACTCCAATTTCATTTGTTGAGCCAAACCTATTTTTTTTAGCTCTTAGCATTCTATACATATGATAATTATCGCCTTCAAACTGCAGTACCGTATCAACTAAATGTTCTAAAACCCTTGGGCCAGCTAATTCGCCTTCTTTAGTAACATGACCGATTAAAACTACCGGAATTCCTGTAGTTTTAGCCAATTTAACAAGGCGGTTAGTAACCTCCTTAATTTGGGTTAAATTGCCAGGTGCAGCATCTAATTCTGGGATATGAACTGTTTGAATAGAGTCTACTACAATTAAGGAGTAATCCTTATTCTTAGAAATATGATTTTCTAAAACCATATAATCTCTTTCATCTAAAATATTAAGGTTTTCTTCCATACAATTTAAGCGTTCTGCTCGCATTTTTAATTGAGAAGCAGATTCTTCCCCAGAAAGATACAGAGTTTTCCCATATTTTTGACTAAAAAGAGAAGCCACCTGAAGTATTAGTGTTGATTTACCAATACCAGGGGCTCCACCAAGTAATATTAGAGAACCAGAAACAACACCCCCGCCGAGCACTCGATCAAGTTCAGTTATATTGGTTTTTAAACGCTGACGCTTAACCGAAGAAATCTCAGTAATCGGCTGAGGTTCTTTCTCCTCTCTATTTAAGTCATATTTATTTTTTTTGTTTTTTGATTTATCTTCAATAACCTCTTCAAAGCTATCCCAAGAACCACAATTAGAACATTTGCCCATCCAATTGACTGATTTATATCCACATTCTTGACATAGATAGTATTTTTTTGCTTTCGCCATTATCAATAGCTCCCACCTGTAAATTTAACTTATATTTACTAATAATTATATCATTTTTTACAGCATTTTACAAGAAAGGTTAATTTACTGGGAATGCCTTAACTTACTATAAAATCAAAGTCATTGTCTTCAACATCTACAGTAATTGTATTCTTTTCTTCAAATTCATGATCAAGAATTTTAATTGATAATGGATTCTCAATTTTGCGCTGTATTGCCCTTCTCAGAGGACGGGCACCAAACTCAGAATCATAACCATCTTCTGCTAATTTTGACTTAGCTGCTTCAGTCATTTTTAATTCAATATCTTTTTCTTTTAATCTATCTCTTAAATCTTCGAGCATTAAATCAACGATTTTCTTAATATGCTCTTTATTTAAAGAGTGGAAAACTATAATTTCATCTAATCTATTTAAAAATTCAGGTCTAAATGTTTTTCTAAGCTGTGATATAACATTATCTTTCATTCTATCATAGCTTGCTTCTTCATCATTTTCGGTTTTAAAACCTAATTGTGACTGCTTTTCTATAAAATCAGCACCAACATTAGAAGTCATGATAACAATTGTATTTTTGAAATCAACTTTGCGACCATGTGTATCTGTCAGCACACCATCTTCTAATATTTGAAGAAGCACATTAAACACATCAGGATGTGCTTTTTCTATTTCATCAAATAAAATAACAGAATATGGCCTTCTTCTAACAGGCTCTGTTAACTGACCACCTTCGTCATGCCCAACATATCCTGGAGGTGATCCAACCAATCTTGAGACTGAGTGTTTTTCCATATATTCAGACATATCAACTCTAATCATAGCATCTTCATCATTAAACATTGTTTCTGCAAGAGTTTTAGCAAGTTCAGTTTTACCAACTCCAGTCGGGCCTAAGAAAATAAAAGAACCAATTGGTCGTTTAGGGTCTTTCAAGCCTGCTCTAGCTCTACGTACAGCCTCAGACACTGCTTTGATTGCTTCATCCTGTCCAATTACCCGCTTGTGCAGCTCATCTTCCAAGCGCAGCAGTCTTTCAGTTTCAGCTTCTTCAAGTTTGGTAACCGGAATACCTGTCCAACTGGAAACAATCTCTGCAATATCTTCAGTAGTTACAACTGCTTCAGCCTTTCCTTTTTCATTTTCCCAGTTATTTTTTAGTTCTTTTAATTCTTTTTCTAACGTTTTTTCTTTATCTCTCATTCTTGCTGCTTTTTCAAATTCTTGATTTTTAACTGCTGCTTCTTTTTCCTTTTCAGCTTCTTCTAATTTTTTGCTTAATTCTTTAAATTCAGGTGGTCTAGTACTATTGCTTAATCGAACTTTAGAAGCTGCTTCATCAATCAAATCAATTGCTTTATCAGGCAAAAAACGATCAGAAATATATCTATGCGATAATATTACAGCATCTTCGATAGCCTGATCAGTTATTTTCACCTTATGATGGGCTTCATAAGGGTCACGTAATCCTTTGAGGATATCTATTGCCTCTTCTGTAGAGTTTTCTTCTACCAATACAGATTGGAATCTTCGCTCCAAAGCTGCATCTTTTTCTATATATTTGCGATATTCATCTAATGTTGTAGCACCAATTGCCTGCAGTTCTCCTCTTGCTAAAGCAGGTTTTAAAATATTTGCAGCATCTATTGCCCCTTCCGCTGCACCAGCTCCAACTAAAGTATGCATTTCATCAATAAATAATATAATATCGCCACTTTCAATAATCTCATTCATTACTGCTTTCAGACGCTGCTCAAATTCGCCTCTATATTTGGACCCAGCTACTAAAGAGCTTAAATCAAGCGAAACCACCCTTTTATTTAACAATAGTTCAGGTACATTTTCACTTACTATCATCTGAGCTAAACCCTCAATGATAGCTGTTTTACCAACACCTGGCTCACCAATTAAAACAGGATTGTTTTTGGTTCTACGACTCAAAACCTGAATTACTCTATTTATTTCGTTATCACGTCCAATAACTGGATCTAACTTATTTTCTTTAGCCATTTCAGTTAAATCGCGGCTATATTCGTCTAAGTTTTTAGTTTTTTTATTGGCTGATTTAGATTTTTTCTTGATAGAGTTTTTACCACCAAGCAAATCAATAACTTCTTCTTTAATATTTCCTATATCACTGTTTAAATCCATTAAGATTCTGACAGCAACACCTTCACCTTCACGAATTAATCCAAGCAAAAGATGTTCTGTACCTATATAGTTATGACCCATTTTCCTAGCCTCATCCATAGCTAAATTTAAAACTTTTTTACTTCTTGGAGTTAAACCGATTGAACCCTTTACTTCATTTTGGCCCTCTCCAATCATATCTATAATTTTACTCTCAATAACTTCTTTATTCACTTTATTATCTATCAATGCTCTTGCAGCTATCCCCTGACCTTCAGCAATTAAGCCATAAAGAATATGCTCTGTTCCAACATAACTGTGTTTAAGTTTTAAAGCCTCTTGTTCAGCAATACTTAAAACTTTTCTCGCTCTTTCCGTAAATTTTGCAAACATATATTTTCACTCCTTATTTAATTCATTTCTAATAATTTTAGCTCTTTTAATATTCAATTCTTCAATATCTAATTTTTCTTTCGAATCATATTGCAAATGTGCATTCTTAATTTTAAATAACAATTTAGAAAATAAGTTTTTATCTAGTTTTTCTTCAATTAAATTTGTATCCTGCCCAAATTTTATTCTGGATAAATATTTCAAAGCTTCAGATTGATCTAAATGATAAGCATATTTTAAAACTCCAAATGATCTTAAAACATTATCTTTTAATTTCAAAAAATTATTTTCTAACAAATATTCCCGACTTTTTCTTTCTTCGGCTATAATTTGTTTGATAACGCTTTCTAATTTCTCAATAATTTCCTTTTCACTAAAACCTAATGTTATTTGATTTGAAATCTGAAATAGTTCAGCTTCACTATTGCTTCCTTCGCCAGAAACACCTCTTACAGTTAAACCAAATTTACCTACAGCTCCTAATATGTTGTCAATCTTGCCGCTCAATACCAATGCAGGTAAATGACACATTACCGAAGCTCTTAAGGCAGTTCCAATATTAGTTGGGCAACTAGTTAAATAACCCCATTTTTTAGAAAAAGCGTAATCTAAATTTTCTTCTAATTGTTCATCAAGATTATTAATCTCATTCCAAATATTATTAAATTCAAGACCTGGCTTTAAAATTTGGATTCTTAAATGATCTTCTTCGTTAATCATTATTGATATATTTTTTTCATTATTTAAAAACAAAGCTCTAGCATTAGGATATTGAACATGATTTCTACTAATCAGATATTCTTCGTGCAAAACATTTCTTTCTATTTCATTTAAATTGTCCATTAAATAAAAATCATAGTTTTGATCCTTTAAATAAAATATCTTATCCCTTAAATAGTTAATTACTTTTGTTTTTTCCTTTATATCACTTCTATTTGGAAATTTATATTCTTTTAAGTTCCTGGCTAATCTTATTCTGGAACTTAAAACAACATCTTTTTCTTCACCATTTTCAATTTGCCAGTTATTTATTATATTATTCTGCATTACAATTTTCCTCCATGTTCACTTCAATAGCATGGATTTCATCTCTAATTTCAGCAGCTTTTTCAAAATTTTCTTTATCAACAGCTATTTTCATTTTCTTCTTTAATTCATTAATTTCTGATTCAAATTTTATTTTATTTCTGAATGATAAAGGGAATTTCCCAGTATGTTGAGTATTACCGTGAATTCTCTTGAAAAGCTGTTCTAACTTATCTTTAAATGTTTCATAACAATTTGCACAGCCAAAAAAACCTTTTTTAGTAAATTCTTGATAACTCAAACCACAATTTTTGCAGACTAGATTCTGTGATTGATTATCTTTATACAGTGAAGAATTTGGGCTTGTTAAATGTTGATTTAAAATACCTGATAATAAACTTTGGAAACTTAAATTATCATCTATATTTAACTTGCTCCTTTTTTGAGCACATTCTTCACATAAATGCATCTCTGTTTTTTCTCCATTAATAATCCTTGTTAAATGGACAGAGGCTTCTCTTTCTCCACATCTATCACAGATCATAGCTAGTCCTCCTTAACTTTAAAAATAACTTCTAACATATTTTTTAATATTCTTCCTCTTAAATAATCGCGTTCTGGTAAAGAAATTCCCAGAACATTACGATGAACTGCTTTTTCCATCAGATAAGATTCTCTTTCAGAAATTAGTTCATTATCATATAATCTTTTAATAATTCCATGAGCTTCTTTCTGAGTGATAACGTGATCCAATTTATTGATAACTTCTTGAATTACTTCTTTATTAGAATCAAGAGTCACTCTAATAATCCTTATAAAACCTCCACCACCACGTTGACTTTCTACTACATATCCTTTTTCTATGGTAAATCTTGTGTCTAAAACATAATTTATTTGAGAAGGAGCACAATCAAAATTTTCAGCTAATTGATTTCTTTTAATCTTTACTTTTCCCTGATATTTAGAAATTTGTTTTCTTAAGTATCTTTCTATTTGGTCAGATAAACTAGACATTCTCTCCCCCTCCTAACTTTGACTTATTTTGACCTTTAACATTATAATACTACAAATTAAAAAAATTGCAAGTAAATTATCACACAAAAAAAACATCCACCTAAAGTGAATGCTTAAATAATAAACTATATAAAATAAAAAAAAGACCTTTTAAGGTCTATAAAAAATGGCTCCCCGAGCAAGACTCGAACTTGCGACAAGATGATTAACAGTCATCTGCTCTACCAACTGAGCTATCGGGGATTATAAAAAAGGACCGGCAGCGACCTACTCTCCCACATCGTTACCAATGCAGTACCATAGGCGCTGGAGGACTTAACTTTTGTGTTCGAGATGGGAACAAGTGTTGCCCCTCCGCAATTACCACCGGAAATATTCGATTTACTCTGCTCTTATCTCTTGATCTTTAAGAGAAAAGCCAACAGAATTTCTGTTTTAATTTCAGACCTTATTAATTGGTCTTTGCAATTAAAACTGTACAATCAAAGATACATATAGGAAATAATGATTAAGCCCTCGATCTATTAGTACCAGTTAGCTTAATGTATTACTACACTTACACCTCTGGCCTATCTACCTTATCATCTTTAAGGGATCTTACCTTCTTAACAAAGTGAGATACCTAATCTTGAAGTCTGTTTCACGCTTAGATGCTTTCAGCGCTTATCTTTTCCACACTTAGCTACTCAGCTATGCTCCTGGTGGAACAACTGATTCACCATCGGTGTGTCCATCCCGGTCCTCTCGTACTGGGGACAGCTCTTCTCAAGTATCTTTCGCCTGCGACGGATAGGGACCGAACTGTCTCACGACGTTCTGAACCCAGCTCGCGTACCGCTTTAATTGGCGAACAGCCAAACCCTTGGAACCTGCTTCAGCTCCAGGATGCGATGAGCCGACATCGAGGTGCCAAACCTCCCCGTCGATGTGAACTCTTGGGGGAGATAAGCCTGTTATCCCCGGGGTA
>NZ_CAUI01000015.1:300000-435848 GCF_000350165.1 Halanaerobium saccharolyticum subsp. saccharolyticum DSM 6643 | reverse complement strand
AGGTATCTCACTTTGTTAAGAAGGTAAGATCCCTTAAAGATGATAAGGTAGATAGGCCAGAGGTGTAAGTGTAGTAATACATTAAGCTAACTGGTACTAATAGATCGAGGGCTTAATCATTATTTCCTATATGTATCTTTGAATTTACAGTTTTAATTTCAATCACCAATTAATTTTTTAACGCATTTAACAACTTTTTTTCAGTAAAAGAAAGAACTCGCTGCGCTCAAACAGCTTTCTTTTTTAACCTTCAAAAAAGTTATGAAATGCTAAATTAATAAGGTTCTGAAATTAAAACAGAAATTCTGTTAGCTTTTCTCAAAGTGAAAAGATCAAAATAATAGATCAAGTTAGCTTTAGAAGAGAGCAGAGTACATGAAAACAACAATTTTATAGATTTCCGGTGGTAATTGCGGAGGGGCAACACTTGTTCCCATCTCGAACACAAAAGTTAAGTCCTCCAGCGCCTATGGTACTGCATTGGTAACGATGTGGGAGAGTAGGTCGCTGCCGGTCCTTTTTTTTATTTATTAATTAACTGAAAATAAATAAAATTTTGATTGTTATATATTAATTTTTTTATCTAAAGTATTTGACATATTTAAATTTGAGTGCTATACTTTAATCAATTCAAAAATAAATATTTGGTTGAGTTGAAGAGAAAACCTTATTGAGATTTAGAGGGGGGACTATGCCCTAATTTCTAAATTTCAATAAGGTTTTTTTGTGTTTAAAACCTTTGAGATTATATATATATAATTTTTTTAGATTATTTACAAATATTAAATATTGTATATTAAATATAAATTAAAGGGGGAGTGATTAATAAAAATTAATTTAATTAACCAAGAAACGGGCAAAAACTTTAATTTTAAGGGGTTATCTATTATTATTGATATTTTAGATTTAAAAAATTCTAAATCTTAAATTACTATAGGAGGAAAATAATTGAATAAAAAATATGATGTTATTATAATTGGTGGCGGAGTGACTGGGTGTTTTATTGCTCGTGAATTATCGCGTTATGATTTAGATATTGCTTTATTAGAAAAAGAACCTGATGTATGTACTGGTACTAGTAAAGCTAATACAGCTTTAATCCATGCAGGTTTTAATGCTGATTCTAACAAATTGAAAGGTAGATTAAATGTAAGAGGAAATAAATTATATCATGAAAAAGTTCAACACGAATTAGATGTACCAATCGAATGGTTGGGGGCAATGGTTGTAGCAGAAGATGAAGCAGATATTCCTAAATTAGAAGCTATTTTAGAAAATGGACAAAAAAACGGGGTTCCAGATTTAGAAATTGCTAAAGGAGATAGATTATACGAATTAGAGCCACATTTAAGCGAAGATGCTATAGCAGCTTTATATGCTCCTACAGCAGGCATAGTAAACCCCTTTGAATTAACTGTGGCATTGGCTAATAACGCAGCTAAAAATGGCGCAGATGTCTATTTAGAGGCAGGAGTAGAGGATATAGAAGATAAAGGTGATTACAAATTAGTTAAAACAGCTAAAGGAGATATAGAAGCAGGATTAGTAATTAATGCAGCTGGCCTATATGCTGATAAAATAGCGAATATGGTAGGTATCGATAAATTCAAAATCACTCCAAGACGTGGAGAATATTATTTATATGATAAAAAAATGGATTTAGATTTACAAACAACAATTTTCCCAGTACCAACAAAAGTAAGTAAAGGTATTGTAGTGACACCTACAGATGAAAGAAATGTCTTGATTGGACCAAATGCAGAAGTAATAGAAAGTGTAGAAAATAAATCAACTACTAGAGAAGGATTAGATGAGGTAATGGCAGGTGCCAATAAAACAATACCTGGCCTGAGCAAAAAAGGGATTATTAGAGAGTTTGTAGGATTAAGACCAGCAATTAAAGAAACAGGAGATTTCTTAATAGAAGCTAGTGATGAAGTTCCAGGATTTATTAATGTAGCAGGGATTCAATCTCCAGGTTTAGCATCATCACCAGCAATTGCAGAAATGGTAGTAGGAATAGTAGAAAAAGAGTTAGGTGGCATGGAAAAAAAGACTGATTTTGATCCTAATTACCAAGGCCCACCAAAGTTTAGACATATGACTCATGCAGAACAGGCTGAATTAGTAGAAGAAAATAGAGATTATGGCCAGATTATTTGTCGTTGTGAGACAGTAACTAAAGGTGAAATTTTAGATGCAATTCGTGAGCCTGTAGGTGCTAGAACTGTTAATGCAGTTAAAAGAAGAGTTAGACCTGGGGCAGGAAGATGCCAGGGAGGATTCTGTGAGCCGAAAGTAGTAAGTATTTTAGCAGAAGAATTAGGAATAGAAGAAAATGAAGTTTGCTTAGAGAGTGCAGAATCTAAACTTTTATCAGAAAGAACTAAAGCACCGTTATTGAAAGAGGTGGGAAAATAATGAATAAACAAGAATATGATTTAGTTGTAGTTGGTGGAGGACCAGCTGGCTTAGCAGCAGCACAGGAAGCTTTTGATCAAGGGATTAAAGATATATTAATTATAGAAAGAGACTTTGAATTAGGCGGGATTTTACAGCAGTGTATCCATAATGGTTTTGGCCTGCATTATTTTGGAGAAGAATTAACTGGACCTGAATATGCACAACAATTTATAGAAAATATTAGAGAACGTGGTGTAGATATAAAATTAGATACAATGGTTTTAGAAGTGACTCCTGAGAAAACAGTATATGCTATTAATTCTGATGAAGGAATGTTGGAAATTAGTGCAGGAGCAGTAATTTTAGCAATGGGTTGTCGAGAAAGAACAAGAGAAGCAATTGATATCCCAGGTTCTAGACCAGCCGGAGTTTATAGTGCGGGAACAGCGCAAAGATATATCAATATGGAACAGTGGATTCCAGGTGAAAAAGTAGTTATTTTGGGTTCAGGAGATATCGGTTTGATTATGGCAAGAAGAATGCATTTAGAAGGTGCAGAAGTAGAAGCTGTTTTAGAACTGCTGCCATTTTCGGGAGGCTTGACCCGAAATATTGTTCAGTGTTTAGAAGATTTTGATATACCACTAAGAATGCAGCAGACAGTAATAGATATTAAAGGAAAAGATAGGTTAGAAGCTGTAACAGTAGCAGAAGTTGATGATGATTTCCAACCAATAGAAGGTACAGAATATGAAATTGAATGTGATACTTTATTATTATCAGTAGGTTTGATTCCAGAAAATGAATTATCGGAAGAAGCAGGAGTAGAAATGCATGCTGTAACAGGCGGCCCAGTAGTAAATGAAGGAAGAGAGACAAATATTGAAGGGGTTTTTGCCTGTGGAAATGTGCTGCATGTGCATGATTTAGTAGATTGGGTAACAGAAGAAAGTTTAATTGCTGGAAAAACAGCAGCAGATTATTTGAAAAAAGGTATAAATAAGAGATCAAAAGCAATAGATGTAGATCCAGGTGAGAATGTTGGCTATATAGTTCCCCATAAAATCACGAATAAAGTAGAAGATAGAAAATTAGTCAATTTATACATGAGAGCAAAACAGCCTATGACAGATGTTAAAATTAATTTATATGCAGGCGATAAGAAGTTATTAAATAAAAAAGCTCGTCGAGTAGAACCAGGAGAGATGATAACTTTCCCTGTACCAGAAAAGATGATCTCTTCAAATGATATAGCTAGTTTAAAAGTTGATATTGTGAAGGAGGAAGAATAATGGGAAAACAAGTAGAGATAACTTGTATAAGCTGTCCAATGGGTTGTGATGTTGAATTAGATATAGATGACAATGATCAGATTACATGTATGACAGGTAATAATTGTAAAGCAGGAGAAAAATATGTGAAAAACGAGTATTATAATCCCACAAGAGTATTACCAACTACAGCACGAGTTAAAAATGGTGTTTTACCTTTAGTACCGGTAAAAAGTCAAGATCCAATTCCTAAAGGTTTATTAAAAAAAGCAATGGTAGAAATAGCTAAGGTAGAATTAGAAGCACCAGTAAAATTAGGAGATGTTGTAGTAGAAAATATATTAGATACTGGAGTTAATATTGTAGCTACTAGAGAAATGCCGAAAATTAAATAATTCACATAATATCATTTATAAATACCAGGAGATTGGATAATCTTCTGGTATTTTTCTGTTTTTAATAATTATTTTAAGATTTAAGCAGGATTTTAATAATTTAAATAAAAGTATATAATAATAGAGAGATAAATAAGATAATAATTTATTAAGAAATTCATAATTATTTGAGCAAATGGTTTAGAAACTCTCAGTTTTAAAACTGAGAGTTTCTAAACTGAAGGGGAGGTAAAAATTTGAAACATTTAGCTGGTTACTTTAACAGTTATCCAATTATTCCAGCTGTTAGAGATATTAAGAATTTAGAAAAACCAATGAAAATTAAAGAGGCAGTATTAATATTTTTGTTGACTGGATCCATTTTTGATTTAGAAAAAGCTATGGATTTAGCACATAAATATGATAAAATTTTAATGGTTAATATCGATTTGGTCAAAGGTATTGCCCATGACAAAGAAGGGATTAAATATTTAGCTGAAAATGATTTATGTGATGGCATTATATCCACTAAAGGATATTTAATAAAAGAAGCCGCTAAAAATAATTTAATGACAATTCAAAGAGTATTTTTGCTTGATTCAGCTTCATTAGTCAGTGCAGAAAAATCGTTTAATTCACATCATATTGATGCTGTTGAAATTTTACCAGGATTAGCAGCACCACATTTTATTGAAAAACAAAAAGATAGCAAGCATAATTATCCTGTTATTGCTGGTGGTTTAATAAAAAATAAAGAAGAAGTGGATAATTTAAAAAAAGATGGTGTTTTTGCTGTTTCTACTAGTAATCACCAATTATGGAAATATGAATAAAAATTAAACAAATAAAACATTAATTACTTTATTTTTTAATATTAGAAGCACTAAAAGTAATTATTTGATAATTAAAAGCTTTAAAAAAGGCCTATTTAGACAAAAAAATCAATAATAACAAAAAAATTTCTGAAAAAGGATGAAATTAGTGTAACATTTATGTTAAAATATATAAATAAGTAATGATATAAAAAAAATAATTGAAAGGATGATCAGATTGGTAAAAGAAAAGAAGGTTATGATCACTAATAAGACCGGTCTGCACGCCCGCCCTGCAGCCCAATTCGTACAGAAAGCAGGAAAATATGATTCGAAAATTGAAATAATTTTTGAAGAAAAAGAAGTTAATGCAAAAAGTATTATGGGTGTAATGAGCCTGGGAGTAGGAAAAGGTAATGAGATTATAATCAAAGCAGATGGTGATGATGCAGAGTCAGCAGTTGAAGAACTAGTTGATTTTATTCAGGTTGAAATGAAAAAGGAGGATGAATAGTGATTTTATTGGAAGGAATCGCTGCTTCTCCTGGAATTGCTATTGGTAAATCATTATTAAAAAAAGAAGAAAAAATCGAAATTGATAAAAAGAAAATTTCAGATGATCAGGTAGAGCAGGAAATTGAAAAGTTACATGATGCTTTAGCTGAATCAAAAAAATCTTTAAAAGAATTAAAAGAAGAAACTGCTGAAAAACTGGGAGAAGAAAAGGCAGAAATCTTTGCTGCCCATCTAATGATTCTAGATGATCCTGAGGTTATACCTGCATTCGAAAATAAGATCAAAGATAATAAGCTGAATGCAGCTGCAGCAGTTAAAGAAGTAATTGATGAGTTTGCTGCTATGTTTGCAGCTATGGATGACGAATATTTAAGAGAACGTGGTTCAGATATCAAAGATGTTGGAATGAGAGTAATCAAGAACTTATTAGGTATAGAGGATATTTCAGATAAGATGGAAGATGATGTAATAATTGTAGCTGAAGATTTAACTCCATCTGATACCGCTAAACTTGATACTGATAAAGTTCTCGCCTTTGTAACCAGAGATGGTTCTAGAACTTCTCACTCTGCTATTATGGCTCGTTCTTTAGGGATTCCATCTGTAGTTGGCTTAGGAAATGAATTAATTGAAAAAGCAGAAAATGAAATAACCATTATTGTAGATGGTAATCAGGGTAAAGTCTTTTTTGATCCAGATCAATCTACACTAGATGAATATAAAGTAAAATTAGAAGAATATAAAGCTGAACAAGAGCGTTTGATGGCTTTTAAAGATAAAAAAGCTCAAACCAAAGATGGCCATCAGGTAGAAGTAGCTGGGAACATGGGGAATTTAAAAGATGTTGATCCAATACTTGCTAATGGAGGGGAAGGCGTTGGTCTTTTCCGCAGCGAATTCTTATACATGGATCGCAGTGACTTGCCTACAGAAGAAGAGCAATTCGAAGTATATAAAAAAGCTACTCAAAAAATGGGAGATAAACCTTTAGTTATCAGAACTCTTGATGTTGGAGGGGACAAAGAACTTCCTTATTTAGATTTTCCAGATGAAATGAACCCATTTTTAGGTTACAGAGCTATCAGAGTTTGTTTAGAAAGAGATGATATATTCAAACCTCAGCTCCGTGCTCTTTTAAGAGCTGGCGTTTATGGCAATATAAAAATTATGTTTCCAATGATTTCTTCTTTAGATGAGTTATTAAAAGCTAAAGCTAAGATAGAAGAGGTAAAAGCTGAATTAAAAGAAGAAGGCATAAAGTATAATGAAGAAATTGATGTTGGAATGATGATAGAAGTTCCTTCTGCAGTAATGATAGCAGATAAATTAGCTAAAGAAGTTGACTTTTTTAGTATTGGAACTAATGATTTAATACAGTATACAGTTGCTGTAGATAGAATGAATGAACAAATTGCAGAGATGCATACACCTTATCACCCAGCTGTATTAAGATTAATTAAAAAGACTATTGATGCCGGTCATGCAGAAGATATCTGGGTTGGTATGTGTGGTGAAGCAGCGGGAGAAGAATTATTGCTACCATTCTTATTAGGAGCTGGACTGAATGAATTTAGCATGAGTGCAGTTTCAATTCTAAAAATTAAAGAAGTATTAACAAAATGGACTGTAGCTGAAGCAGAAAAGGAAAGCGAAAAAGTTTTAGAATTAGGAACAGCTGCTGAAGTTAAAGAATATTTAAGAAAAATTGCAAAATAAATATTCAATTAAAATATAAATATTATAAGATAATCCGGACGGCATCTGCTGTCCGGTTTCTTTTGAATTTTAATGCTTAGAATAGATATTTGATTGGGGTGTTCTTATGAGTAAAAAAGAAAAAGAATTTAATCAGTTTCGTCAAAAAATGAATGATATCATTTTAGAAGAAGGTGATTTAAATACAAAAAGATTTTTTAATCTTGATACAAATGTATATAAAAATGGAAAATTATCTGCAAAAACCAAAGAATTATTAGGTCTTGCTGCTTCAATGGTACTTAGATGTGATGACTGTATTACATATCATATTATAGAAGCATATCAAGCAGGATGGGATAAAGAAGAAATTTATGAAGCAATGAATGTAGCATTAATTATTGGAGGTTCAATAGTTATTCCTCATATGAGGCGGGCAGCTGAACTTTTAGAAGAATTGGACGATGAAAGAAATAATGTAGAATTTGAAGCATTAGAAGTTGAAAATTTAGAAGAATATAATGAATTTAAAGTGTATACTGATGGAGCCTGTATTGGAAATCCAGGACCGGGTGGCTATGCAGCAGTTATATTAAATTCGGAATCTGAAAAATTAAAAACAGTCTCTGGCTCAGCAAAAGATTCTACAAATAATAGAATGGAATTAAAAGCAGTAATAGAAGCTTTGAAAATTCTTCCTAAAAATAGTACAATAGATTTATATAGTGATTCAAGTTATGTTTTAAATGGACTTTCGAGTTGGATTGAATCTTGGAAAAAAAATGGTTGGAAAACTTCATCAAAAAAAGAAGTGGCTAATCAAGATTTATGGCAAGAGTTAGATAATTTAGCTGCTAATTTCAATTTAAACTATCAGAAAGTAAAAGGTCATAGTGGTGATTTTTATAATGAAGAAGTAGATAAATTGGCAAAAAAAGAAGCAGAAAAAAATTAATTTTTCTGCTGACAATCTGGGCAAATACCGCTAAATTCTAAACGATGAGAATGCACTGTAAATTCAGTTTCGTTATTTATTTTTTTATTTAAATCCGAACTTAAATCAACATCTAAATCAAAAACACCACCACATTTTTCACAGCGAAAATGATAATGATGATCTGGAACCCCATCATAACGACTGTGGTTACTTCCATAATCTAAAACTTTAATTTTGCCGTTTTCGGCTAAAACATTTAAATTACGATAAACAGTTCCCAGACTAATATTTGGAATTTCTTTTCTAACTTTTTCGTATATCCAATCAGCAGTAGGATGAGATTTTGTATTTTTTAAGACTTTTAATATTGCCTTACGCTGTTTAGTCATTCTGGTTTTCTTAGCCATAGTAATCCTCCTAAACTAACTAATAATAATAATTGTTCTTAGTTTAATTTTAGCAGAAATTAATTAGATATTCAAGTATAATTTATTATATAAATAAAGAAAAGGGTGATGATTTTGTCAAATAAAAAGAAAAAAAGAATTTTAACTGGTGATCGACCAACCGGAAAACTCCATCTTGGACATTATGTTGGTAGTTTGCAAAATAGAGTCGAATTACAAAATGAATATGATACATTTTTAATCATTGCTGATGTTCAGGCTTTAACAACTAATTTTGAAACACCGGAAAACTTGAGTGAAGATGTAAGACAGGTAGCAAGAGATTATTTAGCTGCTGGTATAGATCCCGAAAAAACAACAATCTTTGTTCAATCACTTGTGCCAGAAATAGCTGAGCTTACAATTTTTTATTCAATGATTGTTACAGTAAATCAGCTGCGTCATAATCCAACTATTAAATCTGAAGCTGAGCAGTATGGATATAAAGAGATGTCTTATGGATTTCTTGGTTACCCAGTTAGTCAGGCAGCAGATATTACATTTTGTAGAGCAAATCTAGTTCCTGTTGGTGAAGATCAAATTCCACATATAGAACAAACAAGAAAAATTGTGCGTAAATTTAATAATATGTATGGTGAAATATTACCTGAGCCCGAAGCATTAATTAGTGATTTCCCAAGATTAATGGGGCTTGATGGCGAAAATAAAATGAGTAAAAGCTTAAATAATGCAATTTATTTAAGTGATAGTAAAGAAGAAGTTTCTAAAAAAATCATGAAAGCTAAAACAGACCCAGCTAGAATCCACAAAGATGATCCAGGTCATCCTGAGGTCTGTACAGTTTTTCATTATCATGAAGCTTTTAACACAGAAGAATCTGATGAAATTGCAGAAAAATGTAGAGCTGGAACAATTGGTTGTGTGGCCTGTAAAAAACGGATGGCTGCAAAATTAAATGAATTTTTAGATCCAATGCGTGAAAGAAGAAAAAAATATATTGAAAATCCTGAATTAGTTGATCAAATCTTATTAAAAGGTACTGAAAAAGCAAGAGAAGAAGCAGCAAAAACAATGAAAAAAGTAAGAGAAGTTATGAAAATAGACTATTTTAATAATTGAAATTAGAAAGAGGGATTTCATTGTCTAAATCAAAGATTAATATTGCCCTATTTTTTGGTGGTCGTTCAGCAGAACATGAAGTTTCTTTGTTGTCAGCACGCTCTATATATAATGCTTTTAGCAAAGAAAAATATGAAATTTCACCAGTAGCAATTTCAAAAAAAGGTTTTTTTCATTCTTTAGAAGAATCAAAAAAGATTTTACTGGGAGATAAGAATAAAGTCCCAGAACTAGATAGAGAAAATATTTTAGATTTGAAAGTGCTAAAAGTTTTAGAAGAAAAAATAGATTTAGTTTTTCCAGTCTTACATGGACCATATGGAGAAGATGGCAAAATACAAGGCTTTTTAGATACTTTAAATATTAAATATGTAGGGTGCGATTTACTTTCATCTGCTGTTGGTATGGATAAAGCAGTTATGAAAGAAATATTTTCTTATCATAATATTCCTCAAAGCAAGTTTAAAGTATTAAAAAAAGAAGAATTTAAGAATCAAAATACTTTAGAAATTTATAATAAATTTGTTGAAGATTTAAAGGTGCCATTTTTTATAAAGCCTGCTAATATGGGATCAAGTATTGGGATTAATATAGTTAAAGAATTATCCTCTTTCAAAGCAGCTTTAAGTGAAGCCTTTAAATATGATAATAAAATAATTATAGAAAGTAATGTTAAGGGAAGAGAAATTGAATCTGCAGTAATTGGAAAAGCGGATAATATTGAAGTTTCTGCAGCAGGTGAAATTATTTCTACCCACGATTTTTATGATTATCAGGCTAAATATGAAGATCAGAGTACTGAATTAATAATACCAGCTGAAATTTCAAACAAAAGTAAAGAGATAATTAAAGAATTATCTATAAGGGCATTTAAAGCTATTGGTGCAGAAGGTATTTCGAGATTAGATTTTTTTGTTAATGAAAATGAGAATATGATTTTGGTTAATGAAATTAATACTATGCCCGGATTCACTAAATTTAGTATGTATCCTCTGCTTTTTAAAGAAGTTGGAATTTCTTATATGGAACTTTTAGATCGATTAGTTAATATTGCTTTGACAGAGGATAAATAATAATGGCTGATCTAAATATTTTACATGCAGATATGGATGCTTTTTTTTCAGCAGTTGAGCAGCGGGAAAACCCTGAATTAAAAGGTAAAGCTGTAATTATTGGAGGCGTAAGCTTGAGTAATAGAGGTGTTGTTTCAACTGCTTCCTATGAAGCAAGAAAATTTGGGGTTCATTCTGCAATGCCGATTGCACAAGCAAGAAAATTGTGTCCTGATGGTATTTATTTACCTGCAAGACATGGATTGTATAAAGAGTCTTCGCGAGAAATATTTAATATATTAAAAAAGTATACCCCCTTAGTCGAAAAGTTATCAATTGATGAAGCATTTTTAGATGTAAAGGGTTGTGAAAGATTATATGGTCATCCAGTTGAAATTGCTAAAAAAATAAAAAAAGAAGTAAAAAAGAAAACTGAATTAACAATTTCTGTTGGAGTTTCAGTTAATAAATTTTTAGCTAAACTAGCTTCAGATTTCGATAAACCAGATGGCCTAACAATTATAAAAAAAGATGATGTTAAGTCTTTTATGTATAAATTGGATATAGATAAAATTTGGGGTGTGGGTAATGTTTTTGCTGCTAAGTTAGCAGAAGAGGGAGTATACAAAGCTGGTGATATTTGGTCTTACTCCTTAGAAGAGCTTAAAGATAAATTTGGAAAAGCAGGAGTTAAACTATTTTTTCTTTCTCGGGGTATGGATAATCGAGAAGTAAAAAGTCAAAGTGAAATAAAATCAATAAGTCATGAAGAAACTTTTATTGATAATATTAGTGATCAGGATAAATTATTTGCTTATTTATTTAAAATGAGTGAAAAGGTATCTTTTCGTCTGCATAGTAATTCATTAAAAGGAAATACAATTTTTATTAAGGTTCGTTATTCAGATTTTAGTACTTACAGCAGACAAAAATCTTTAAAAGTTGCTGTTAACAGCAGTGAAGAAATTTATCAAATTGCTAAAACACTGTTAAACAAAGATAATTTATTAAAAAAACCATTAAGATTATTAGGTGTTGGAGTTGCTAATTTGTGTTCAGAAGGAAAAGAACAGCTAAATTTATTTGCAGATGAAGATGACCATCTTGATCAGACGATTGATGAATTAAAAAGAAAATATGGTTTTGACAAAATATCACGTGCCAGAAAGTTATATTTAAATAATGATGATTAAGTTTAACCCACCTAAAAAGGTGGGTTTTTTCTGTTTTATTAATAATTTTATTCAAAATGGTAAAAATTTATTATTTTTTTTGAAAATATAAAGGATTTTTCTTTTATATGTAGAATAAAATTATTAAGTGGTGAAAAGTGGAGTAAAAGGGTAGAAAGTGGGAAGTGATATTATGTTTATGGGAGAATACACTCATAATATGGATAAAAAGGGTCGTTTAATCATCCCTTCAAAACTCAGAGATGATCTAAGTGAGCAGTTTGTAATAACCAGAGGGCTTGATAACTGCCTATTTTTATATCCAATGAATGAATGGAAAGAATTAGAAAAAAAATTAACTTCCTTACCAATGACAAGTAAAAACGCCCGCAATTTTGTCCGCTTTTTTTTCTCAGGCGCTAATGAGTGTGAATTAGATAAACAAGGAAGAGTTTCCTTACCGATAAATTTAAGAAATTATGCAGATTTTGATCATGAAATTGTAATAATTGGTCTTGCAAATAGAATAGAACTTTGGGCTAAAGAAAAATGGGATACCTACATGGATGATGTAGAAGATTCTTATGAAGATATTGCAGATGCAATGGAAGAATTAGGGATCTAGAAAGGGATGTGTAAAATGGAATATAAACACCAGGCTGTTTTATTAGAAGAAGCAATAAAATATTTAAACATAAAAAAAGATGGAATTTATATAGATGGTACATTAGGTAGAGCTGGTCATAGCTCTGAAATCTTAAAAAAATTATCAAATAAAGGCAAATTAATTGCAGTTGATCGTGATACGGCAGCAATAAAAGCAGTTAAAGATAAATTTCCTGACAATAAATCTTTGATATTAGAACATGCAAATTTTCAGGAGATTGATCTGGTATTGGAAAAATTAGATATTGAAGCTGTTGATGGAATGCTTTTTGACTTAGGAGTTTCTTCACCACAACTAGATAATCCAGACCGAGGTTTTAGTTATCAAAAGGATGGCCCACTTGATATGAGAATGAATCCAGAACAAAATCTCACCGCAAAGGATATAGTAAACAATTATTCTCAAAGTGAGCTGGAAAGAGTGATTAGCGAATATGGAGAAGAAAATTGGTCTGCCAGAATTGCTGAATTTATAGTGAAGATGAGAGAAGAAAAAAAGATTGAAACTACGGGTGACTTAGTTGAGGTAATTAAAGCAGCTATTCCAAAGGCGGTTAGGAGAAGTGGAGGTCATCCAGCCAGAAGAACTTTTCAGGCTTTAAGAATTGAAACTAACAATGAGTTAGAGCAGCTTAAAAATTTAATTGATAAGTCAGTTTCTTTGTTAAATCCAGGTGGAAGACTTGTAATCATAACTTTTCATTCATTAGAAGATAGAATAGTTAAACATAAATTTAGAGATTTAGCAAAAGACTGCAGCTGTCCACCAGATTTTCCGATTTGTGTTTGTGATGAAAAATCAGAAGTTAAAGTTATAACAAAAAGCCCAATTCAAGCTTCTGAGTCAGAAAAAGATTTTAATCCAAGATCAAGAAGTGCAAAAATGAGAGTAGCTGAGAAGATTTGATTTAAAAGGGGGAGATAAGATGTATCTTAACCAAGACTATGTAAATTTAGATACGCAGAGTAATTTTTTAGATGAATCATCTTATAATTTCACTAATGTAAAAAAACAGGCTTTTATTATTATATATATTTTCATGTTGGTTTTTATAAGTATTTCAATATTGTTATATGTTTCTCAAATTTTAAACATTAATAAACAGAGTTCTAAATTATTAAACTTAGAAAAAAAATTAGAAAGTGTTCAAGCCCGAAATGAAAGATTAGAAGTTGAACTATCCAGCAAAACATCTTTGGCAGAAGTAGAGAAAATTGCAAAAGAAGAATTAAATATGGTTGAAGCTAGTAGCAAAGAGACTTTAGTTTATAATAACCAATTTAAAAAAGAAGAGACTTATGTAGCAGATATTCCAAAAGAAAAGTTTTTCTTAGCGCAAATTTATGATAAAATAATTAAAGAAGTTATTACTGTTCAGGCTGAATCACTTGAATAGGAGGATTAAATTTGCGAGATTTTAATGAGACGTTAAAAAATAGAGTTATATTTTATTTTGCAGTAGTATTTATATTATTTATTATTCTTGTGTTAAGGCTCTTTTGGATTCAAGTTATAAATAGTGCGGAATATGAACATAAAGCTTTAAGTCAGCGAGTAAAAGAATTTGTAGTTGATTCAGAAAGAGGAATAATCTATGACAATACCGGCAGGAAACTTGCAGTCAGCTTACCAGCAAAGACTGTAGTTGCTCTGCCGGATAATGTTATTAATCCAGAAAAAACTGCTTCAGAATTAGCTGAGTTATTAGAAATTAGTTACAGCACCATCTATAGAAGAATTACTTCTGACGCAGCTGCAATATTTTTACAGAGAAAGATTGATAATAATTTGTACCAAAAAATTAATGCTAAAGAGATAAAAGGTATTACTTTTACCGAAGAAAGTAAAAGATATTATCCTGAAGGAAAGCTAGCTTCTCATATAATTGGTTTTACGGGGATAGATAATAACGGCTTAAATGGTCTTGAATTATCTTATAATAATCATTTAAGAGGTAAAGCAGGAAAGATGATAGTTGAAAAAGATGCTGAAGGGGAAACAATTCCAAATGGAATTAGAGAAACAGTTCCTGGTAGAGATGGATATAATGTTTATTTAACAATTGATGAGGTAATTCAATACATGGCTGAGAAAGAGCTTAAAAATGCAGAAGATAAATTTGATTTTTCAGGGGGGTCAATAATTGTCATGGACTCTTCTAATGGAGACATTTTGGCCATGGCAAATACACCAGCTTTTGATCCAAATCAATTTGGGAACTATCCAGAAAAAAATTGGAGAAATAGAGCTATTAATGATGTTTTTGAACCTGGATCAACATTTAAAATAATAACAGCAGCATCCGCTTTAGAAGAAGGAGTTATAACTGAAAATGATATTTTAACAGATCCAGGCCATATTTACGTAGGAAGTGAAGAAATTAGCTGTTGGAGTAGATATGGACATGGAAAGCAGAGCTTTGCTGAAGTTGTAAAAAATTCCTGTAATCCTGGATTTGTAGAAGTTGGACTGAAAATGGATAAAGAAATATTTTATTCATATATTAAAGCATTTGGTTTTGGAGAACAAACAGGAATTAGGTTACCCGCTGAAGCTAGAGGGATTATTCCCGAATATGATAGAATTGGTTCTGTAGAATTAGCAACTTTTTCCTTTGGGCATGGTTTATCTGTAACACCTATACAACTGGCGACAGCTATTTCATCAGTTGCAAATGGTGGCAAATTAATGCGGCCTCGTTTGGTTAAAAAAGTTGATACTGGAAATAGGTCTAAAAACATAATAAATGAGCCTCAAGTAGTGAGACAGGTGATCTCAAAGAGTACAGCTGATAAAACTAAAGAACTGTTAAAACAGGTAGTTGAAAGTGGCACTGGAACCCAGGCAGCTATAGAAGGTTATGAAATAGGTGGGAAAACTGGTACTGCAAAACATTATAATGAAGATGTTTATGATTCTTCATTTATTGGAATAGTGTCAACAGATACTAGAGATTTGGTTGTTTTAACTATTTTATATGATATTCAAGGAGAGACTTATTATGGTAGTCAAACAGCAGCGCCTGTTTTTAGGAATTTAACATCAAACATTTTAAATTATTTAAATATTAAACCTGATACAAATCACAAAAAAGGCTATGAAATTAATAATCAAGAACTTGAAGTTCCAGATGTAAAAGGTAAAAGTTTTTTAAATGCTGAAAGTGATTTGAGAGGTAAAGGATTTAATGTTAAACTAATTGGAGACGGAGAAATAGTAAGAGAACAGCTGCCAAGTCCTGGTATAAAGACTAATTATAACTCTACAGTCTGGTTATTTGCTGATGGAAAATCTAAAAATGAAATTTTATTAGCAGTTCCAGATTTTAGAGGAATGACCGGTATGGAAGCAGTAAAATTAGCCCGACAAAAAGGTTTAGAATTAGTTTTAGATGGCTCAGGCAAAGTTATTGGCCAGTCAGTTTATCCTGGAAAAAGAATTAAAAGTTCTAAAAAAATTAACTTAAAACTACGTTAATTTGCTTTAACAATATATAATCTATGATGTTGGAGGTTATTTAAAAGTGAAGTTAAAAAAAATACTAAATAATATAGAGTTTAAATTAGAAGCAGGAAATTTAAATATTGAGATTAAAGATATAAAATATGATTCAAGAGAAATAAAAAAAGATAATTTATTTATAGCAATCACCGGTTTTGAGACAGATGGACATCAATATATTTCTCAGGCTATAGAAAATGGTGCTTTAGCAGTAATTATAGAAAAAGATATTCCAGAATATCAGAGTGATATAACCTATATTAAAGTTGAAAATAGTCGAAAAACAATGGCTGAAATTGCTAAAAACTTTTTTGATTACCCATTACAGGATATTAAATTAATTGGAATCACCGGTACTAATGGTAAGACAACAACTTCTTATCTTTTATATAATATTTTAAAAGAACATACAGCTAAATCAGCTTTGTTTGGAACTATTAATAATATAATAGGGGATAATGTATTAAATTCAAGTAGAACAACTCCAGAATCTATTGATCTTTACAGATATTTTGCTCAAATGCGAGAAGAAGGGATTAACTATGGAGTAATGGAAGTTTCTTCCCATGCGCTGGATTTATATAGAGTTCATGGAATAAATTTTGAAGCTGCTATTTTTACTAATATTAGTCCTGAGCATCTTGATTATCATAAAAATCTGGAAAATTATCGAGAGGTTAAATCAAGATTATTTTCTCAATTGAAAAGCGAACAATTTGCTGTAATTAATATTGATGATCAAAATGGAGCCTATATTAAAAATAAATCCCAGGGAAAAAATTATAGTTATAGCTTAGATTCTAAAAGCGCGGATTTATATACTACTGAATTCCAGCTTCATCAAAAGGGAATGGAATATAGAACAGGTGGTATGATTAATTCGATTTTTGAATTAAATTTAGGTGGAATTTTTAATATTTATAATTCGCTTGCTGCTATTTTAACGGCAAAGCTTTTAGGAATTGAAGAAGAAACTATAAAAAAAGCTTTAAAAAAAATTAAATCAGTACCAGGTCGCTTTGAAATGATTAATGCGGGTCAGAATTTCCAGATAGTAGTAGATTATGCTCATACACCAGATGGTATGAAAAATGTTTTAGAAACTGCAGCTGTTATGGAAAAAAACAGATTAATAGTTTTATTTGGCTGTGGTGGAGATAGAGATCGTAATAAAAGGCCTGTAATGGCAGAACTGGCAGAAAAATATGCTGATTATACAATTGTAAGTAATGATAACCCCCGCAATGAAGATCCCGATATAATATTTGCTGAAATAAAAAAAGGATTTAGTAAAGATTTTAATAACTATGAAATTGTAGCTGATCGCAAAAAAGCTATTGAAAAAGCCATAAAAAAAGCTGGAAAAGATGATTTGGTAATGCTTCTTGGAAGAGGTCATGAAAAATATCAAGTATTAAAAAATGGAAAAGTTGAACTTGATGATCGTAAAGTTGCTTATCAAGCCGCTGAAAAAGTGAAAGGAATTTAAATGCAAAATTTGAGCTTGCAAAAAATTATTGATTTTTCTGGGGCCGAATTGATTCAGGGAGATAATGATTTAATTATTGAAGAGATAGTAATTGACAGCAGAGAGGTAAAAAATAATTTTTTATTTATCGCAATAATTGGAGAAAAGCAAGATGGTCATCAATATCTTGAAGATGCAGTAAAAAATGGAGCAACCGCTTTAATTGTAGATCGAGAAATTAAAAATGATTTTATTATAAAGAATGGGATTTCTGTCCTAAAAGTTGACAATACAACTAAAGCTTTACAAGATATCGCTCATAATTATCGAATGACTTTTGAGGATTTGAAAGTGATTGCTGTTACAGGGAGTGCTGGAAAAACAACTACAAAAGATTTAATTTATTCTGTATTATCTCAAAAATATAATTGCTTGAAAACTGAAGGTAATTATAATAACCATATAGGACTTCCTTTAACCTTATTACAATTAACAGCTGAAAAAAAGTTTGCTATTGTTGAAATGGGGATGAGTGCTTTAGCTGAAATTGATTTACTGGCAAAAATAGCTGTTCCTGATTTGGGAGTGGTTACAAATGTTGCAGCTGCTCATTTAAAGCAACTTGGTAGTCTTGAAAATATTGCTAAAGCAAAAAAAGAACTAATAGATAATTTGTCATCTTCTGATACTGCAGTACTGAATTATGATAATTTATATACCAGAAAAATGGGTAAAGGTAGTAAAGCCGAAGTTCTTTATTTTGGTTTTGAAAGTGGATCAGATATAAAGGTGTTATTTTATGATTATAATCCGGATGAAGAAATAATGAAATTTACTTTATCATATAAAAATGAAAAATATAGTTTTAGATTTAATAGAGCTGGTAAACATAATATATATAATGCAATGATTGCAATTTTAATTGCTTTTAAATATAATTTAAATACTTCTTTAATTCAAGCAGGTTTATTAAAAACTGAATTTTCATCTTTGAGAATGGAATTTACTGAATTAAAGAATGGGACTAAAATAATCAATGACAGTTACAATGCAAATCCCCTGGCTGTTAAAGCTGCTTTAGATGTTCTAGCTGCAAAAAGAGGGGATAGGAAGATAGCTGTTTTAGCTTCAATGTTGGAATTAGGTGAAAGCAGTGCCCAAAAACATCAAGAAATTGGTGAATATGTGACCCAAAAAAATATAGATATTTTAATTACTATTGGAAAGGAAGCTGAAGAAATTGCAATAGGTGCAGCTTCTAAAATGGAAACAGAAAAGATTGTTAGCTTAGCTGATAATAAAGCTTGTATAAATTTCCTCCTAAATGAGATAAAAAATGGAGATTTGATTTTAATAAAAGGGTCTCGAGCAAATAAACTAGAAGAAATCGTAAAAGAATTGAGAGTTGAGGAGCATTAAGATGCAGTATATTATAGCTTATATTTTACCTTTGATATTAATTATTTTAAGTGGTAATTATTTTATTGATTATATAAAAAAACTAAATTTTGGACAGCAGGTACGGGAGTATGGCCCTGAAAGTCATTTTAAAAAAGCTGGGGTTCCAACTATGGGTGGATTATTAATCATTTCTGTATTTTTAATTGTAGCTCTTATAATGCTGCCGTTAAAGCTTGAAGTAATAATAACTTTAATAACCACATTTATAATGGCCTTAACAGGTTTTTTAGATGATTTTTTGAAAGTTAAATTAGAGCGCTCGCTGGGGTTGAAAGCCTGGCAAAAAATAATTATGCAAATAGCTGCAGCTGCAGCAACAGTTTTTACAGCAGTTTTTATATTAAATCAACATAGTCTTATAATTCCTTTTTTAGGTAGTTATGAAATAGGTGCTGTTGCTAAAACAATTTTAGCTTTTATAGTTATAATTGGTAGTTCTAATGCAGTTAACTTAACTGATGGCTTGGATGGATTAGCTGCTGGAATAACCGCAGTAGTTACTTTGGCTTTTGCTATATTATTTTATTTCTTAGAGCTGACTGATTATAGTCTTATAATGCTTATTATGTCAGGGAGCTGTACTGCATTTCTTTGGTTTAATGCTAATCCTGCTTCAGTTTTTATGGGGGATGTTGGTTCACTTGCAATTGGAGCTTTTTTAGGAGCTGTAGTAGTTTTAACAGCATCAGAAATATATTTGTTAATCATTGGTGGGGTTTATGTAATAGAAACTTTATCTGTTATAATACAGGTTCCATATTATAAAATTACTGGTGGTAAGAGAGTGTTTAAAATGACACCAATTCATCATCATTTTGAGTTGAGTGGTCTTGCAGAAAATAAAATTGTTTTTAGATTTTCAATAATTACTATTTTATTATCTTTATTTGCTTTGACTTCACTTATTTACTAATAACTTATATTTAAAGGAGTTAGATTTTATTGAGTTTAGAATATAAAAAAATAGCAGTTTTAGGTTTTAGTCCCAGAACAGGTTTAGAAGTTGTAAAATATTTATTGGATTTTGATGTTAAGATCATAGTTTCTGACTCAAAAAAAAGAGAAGAGTTAGAGGATTTAATAGCTCAGATTGATAGTGAAAACATAGATTTTGATCTTGGTTGTAATGGAGATAAAGTTTTAGAAAGTGAGTTAATTATTTTAAGTCCTGGTGTTCCTTATGATTTAGATGTTTTAAAAAAAGCTAGAAGAAAAGGTATTGAAACAATTAGTGAAATTGAGTTTGCTTTTAGGCAATCTAAAGCTGAGATAATTGCAATAACTGGAACAAATGGTAAAACAACAACAACAGAATTATTAGCTGCTATGTTGAGTGATTTAAATGGGAAAAAAATTAGAGCTGCTGGGAATATAGGGCTTCCTTTTATTTCTGTAATTAGAGATTTAAAAGAGGGAGAAAAGGTTATTTTAGAATTAAGTTCCTTTCAACTAGAAGCAGTTAAAAATTTTAAAGCTAAAATTGCAATTTATTTAAATTACAGTCCGGATCATTTAGATCGTCACCATAATGAAAATAATTATAAAAAAGCTAAAAAGAATATTTTTAGTAATCAAAAATCAGATGATTTTGCTATTTTGAATTACGATGACTCGTATCTGTTTAATCTAAAGAATGAATTAAAAGCAGAGGTTTTTGGGATTACTTCTAAAAACAAACAGGCGGATTTAGTTATAAAAGATAATTTCGCTTATTATAAAAAAGAAGATAAAATACTTCTTGATTTTAATAAAATAAATTTACCAGGAGCACATAATCAGAAAAATGCTGCCTTCGCTGCACTTGCAGCATATCTGGCAGGACAAAAGGTAGAAAAAATCCAAAGTGAAGCTGAGAATTACAAACTGCAGTCACATAGAATGGAATTTGTTGAAAATCCAAAGAATTATTTAATTATTGATGATTCTAAAGCTACAAATCCTGATTCGACTTTAAAGGCTCTTCAAAGCATAGAAAAAGATATAATACTTATAGCAGGTGGTCAGGATAGAAATGCTGATTTTTCAAATTTAAAAGAAGTTATTAAAAATAAAGTTAAGACTTTAATTTTAGTAGGAGAAACTTCAGCTAAATTAGAATCTTTGTTTAGAGCTTCTAATTTAGAAATAATTACAGTAGAGACAATGGAAGCGGCTGCTAAGTTAGGAGCCCAGAAATTAAATGAAAGCAATAGTTTATTATTATCACCTGCTTGTCCAAGTTGGGACATGTTTAATAGTTATAAAGAACGAGGAGAAATTTTTCAAAAAAGTGTTTTAAAATATATTGATTAAGGAGTAGTTATGCGAAAAAAGCAGCCTGACTTTATTTTATTATTTACAATTTCAATTTTAGTTATGAGTGGCTTAATTATGATTTTATCTGCAAGTTCTATCAAAGCAGAGCAGCTTTTTTCTAATAGTTATTATTTTTTTAATAATCAGCTTAAGTATTTAGGAGTAGCTTTAATTTTCTCTGCAGTCATTTATAAACTAAAGTATAAGAAACTCAAGATTTTGGCACCTTATCTGCTGCTTATTGCTTTGGGAGTGTTGATCTTAGTTTTGATCCCTGGTGTGGGTAAAATGGCTGGAGGCTCAAGAAGATGGCTGCCATTAGGACCAATTAGCTTTCAACCATCTGAATTAGCTAAGTTTACTGTAGTTATTTATTTAGCTGCCTATATAGACAGAAATAAAGATAAAATGAATAAATTTAAAAAAGGTATTTTACCTCCATTAATTGTTATTGGCTCAATGGCAATTTTAATTTTGATGGAACCAGATTTAGGAACCGCAGTTACTTTATCTGCTGTTGCAGCTGCAATGATTTTTATTGGTGGCATTAAAGTTTCATCTTTTATTATTCTAAGTATATTATCTATTTTATTGTCTTTAGGAGCAATAATATCTGAACCTTACCGACGAGAGAGATTACTAACTTTTTTAAATCCTTGGCAGGATCCATTAGATAGTGGTTATCATATTATACAGTCTTTACTTGCTCTTGGTTCTGGGGGTTTATTTGGAGTGGGGGCTGGAAACAGCCATCAGAAATTTTTGTACTTGCCAGAACCTGGGACTGATTTTATTTTTGCAGTATTGGGAGAAGAATTTGGATTAATTGGCACCTTATTTATTATCAGCTTGTATTTTATACTTGCCTGGAGGGGTTTAAGAATTGCTGCGCGAGTAGATGATCCATTTGCTTCGATGTTAGCTGTTGGTATTACCTCAATGATAATTATTCAAGCTTTAATAAATATGGCTGTTGTTACATCATTAATGCCAGTTACAGGAATCACATTACCTCTAATCAGTTATGGGGGGTCATCGCTGGTTATTAATTTAACAGCATTATCTTTGTTACTAAATATTTCATGTTATGTTGAAGGATGATATAATTTATGAAAGCAATAATTACTGGTGGTGGAACAGGAGGACATATTTATCCTGCTCTAGCTGTAGCAGAAAAATTAGAAAATAGAGGCTGGGAAATTTTATATATCGGTTCCGAAGATCGAATGGAAGCTGAAATTGTGCCAAAAGCTGGTTATAATTTTAAGGGGCTTTCTGTCAGACCATTACCTAGATCTTTATCATTAAAGTTGATTAGCTCTTTGTTTTATAATACAAAGGCTTTTTTAAAAGCTTTGAAAATCATTAGAGATTTTAAAGCAGATTTTGTAATTGGCACTGGTGGTTTTGTTGCTGGCCCGGTTGTTTTAGCAGCAACTTTACTAAAAAGAAAAACAATTATCCACGAACAAAATGCATATCCAGGAATTACAAATAAACTACTGGCTCGCTTTGTTGATAAAATTTGTCTGAATTTTGCTGAGGCAGCTAAATATTTAAATATTGACTCTGAAAAAATTGAGTTTACTGGGAATCCTGTGCGCCCTAAAATTATAAATGTGGATAGAGAAAAAGCTTATCAAAATTTAGATTTAAATTCTGGACTAAAAACAATTTTAATTACAGGTGGGAGTTTAGGAGCAGAAGTTATTAATAATAATGTATTAAAACTTTATAATTATGCTCTTGAAAATCAGATTCAGATTTTACATTTAACTGGCAAAAAAAATTATGAGCAGCTTATTAATAATTTAAAAGCTAATAATATAGATCCAAAAAATAAATTAATTAAAGTTATTGCCTATTTAGATCAAATGGAATTTGCATTAGCAGCTGCTGATTTAATAATATCAAGAGCTGGGGCAACAGCGCTGGCGGAAATAACAACTTGTGCTAAAGCTTCAATTTTGATACCATTTGCTGCAGCGGCTGAAAACCATCAATCAGTAAATGCAGAAGCTCTAAAAAAAAGAGGGGCCGCTTTAGTTATTGAAGAATCAGAATTAGATGAAATTATTTTATTAGAGAAAGTTAGACTTATAATTGAAAGTGAAGAAAAATTAAATGCTATGTCTGAAGCAGCAGAAACTATGTCTCAAAAAGATGCTTTAGAAAATATAATTAAAGTTATTGAAAAAACTTAATTTTAATAATGATTTTAAAAAATTATAAAACAAAATGAGATTTGGGTGATGATATTGTTAAATAAAAATTCCCATGTGCACTTAATTGGTGTTGGTGGAGTTTCGATGAGTGGAATAGCAGAAATACTTGCTGAAAGAGGTTATAAAGTAAGTGGTTCAGATTTAAATGAAAGCAAATATTTAGATTTATTAAAGAAATATAATATAGAAACTTTTATAGGTCATGCAGAAGCTAATATTGGAGATGCTGACTTAATAGTTAAGACAAGTGCTATTCCAGATGATAATCCTGAGATTATAGCAGCAAAAAGAAGAAAAATTAAGATTCTTAAAAGAGCAGAAATGCTTTCCTACTTGATGAAGGATAAAAAAACTATTGCTGTTGCTGGAACTCATGGAAAAACTACTGTTACAGCAATGTTAGCTGCAATATTTATCAAGGCCAAAAAGGATCCTGCTGTTATGGTAGGTGGTTTTTTAAAAGAGTTAAATGGTAATATGGCAGATGGAGCAGGAGAATATTTTATTACGGAAGCTGACGAAAGTGATGGATCATTCTTATATTTTGATCCTTATTTACTTCTATTAAATAATTTAGAGTTAGATCACCCTGATTTTTATCATAATTTAGATGAATTTATGAATATTTTTAAAAGATTTGCTGATAAGAATGACAAAGAAGCTATTCTATTATATAATAAAGATGATGTAAATTTAAAATCTTTGTTTAAAAACAGAAAAAAAACTAAGACTTTTTCTTTGGAAAAGGGTGAATTCGCTGCAAAAAATATTGAATACAATAATTTTAAAAGTTCTTTTGATTTTTATTATTCAGGGGAATTTATTGCTAAAATAGCACTATCGGTTCCTGGGGAATATAATCTTTATAATGCATTAGCAGCAGCTTCTGCAGCATTTAAATTAGATATTGAAATAAGTGATATTCAAGCTGCCTTAAATGATTTCAGTGGCGTTGGCCGCAGATTTGATTTTAAAGGTAAAATTTTAAATTCTAAAGTAGATATTGTTGATGATTATGCTCATCATCCAACTGAAATAAAGGAACTTTTAAAAACGGTAAAGAATATGGACTACAATAAGATTAGAGTAGTATTTCAGCCGCATAGATACAGCAGAACTAAGACTTTCTTAGAAGAGTTTAGTTATTCTTTTGTTGATGCGGACCAGCTTTATTTAACTGATATTTTTTCTGCTTCTGAAAAAGATATCTATAATATTTCTTTAACTGAATTTGCTAACAAAATAGCTAAAAATTCTAATGTCGAATGCAAACATATTTCAGATTTCAATAAAATAGCAGAGAAATTATTAACTGAAGTTGAAGCAGGAGATATCATATTAACTGTTGGAGCGGGTAATATTACTGAGTTTTCTGATCTTCTATTAAAAAACTGAGTAATTTATTATCAAATCCAATTTGTGAGGGGTAACTAATGGAGAAAAAATATCAAATTATATTGATGATTTTATTTTTTATATTTTTAACCTTTATCTCATTTCTTTTTTCTCCTTTTTTTCACATAAGAGATTTTATTTTTCACTCTAGAAATGAAATTAATAAAAATGAATTAAGAGCAAATATCAATAAATTTTATGGGAAGAATTTATTGTTTTTAAATGAAAATGAGTTAAAAAAAAGTTTATTAGAGCATAACTTAATTTCTTCTGTTCAAATTGAAAAATCTTTTCCATCAGCGATACATGTAGTTATTGAAGAAAGAAGGGCGGTTGCCTGGTTAAAAAACAATAACAAAAAGTTAATATTTTCAGCTGATGGCATTATTTTAGATGAAAAAAAATTAGATAATGATTTACAAGTCCCGCATTTTGAAGGTTTTCCATATTATTTTGAAGAAGAAAAAATTGTACTACCAATAATAACAGATGAAATATTAAAAGTTCTTAATGATCTTGAAGATGATTATCTGTCTAAGATAAAAAAAGTAATTCTTCAAAATGATATTTACAAATTATATTTAGATTCAGGTGAAGGAGTAAATTTTGGTAGAAATGCAAATTTGGAAGAAAAATTCGCCATTTTGAATTCAATTTTAAAAAACAACCAAGATGCAAAAATTGATTATATTAATTTGCAGGTTATTAAACACCCTGTAATAAAATTTAAATAAATTATTTTAATCATAATAAAGGATTAGTATAGTTTATATTGAATTATTTTAATTGAAGCTAATTAAGACATTTATAAAATTTAAATAAATATTTAGATAAGAAAGGAGGTAGACTGTTGTGAAAAAAAGAAAAATAGTTACTGGGCTTGATATTGGTACTACCAAAATTTGCGCATTAATAGCAGAAATAGGTGGGGAAAACAATATAGAAATTATTGGTATTGGTTTAGCTCCATCTAACGGCCTCCGCAAAGGAATTGTAGTTGATATAGATAAAACCAGTCACGCAATAAAAAGCGCTATCCAAAAAGCAGAAAGAATGGCCGGTCAGAAGGTTGATTCAGCTTATGTTGGTATCGCTGGTTCACATATTGAGTCTATCAACAGTCATGGAGTTGTTGCAGTTACTGGAGATGAGAAAGAAATTAAAGAAAGTGACATAAAAAGGGTTATTGATGCAGCAAGAATAATTCCTGTATCAGCGGAGGAGGATATTTTACATGTTCTTCCTAGAGAATTCATTGTAGATGGAAGTCCCGGAATTCAGGATCCATTAGGTATGTCAGGTGTTAGATTAGAAGTTGAAACTCATATAATTAAAGGTGCTTCAACATCAATACAAAATTTAGTCAAAAGTGTTTTGAGAGCGGGCTTAAGTGTTGATGAGGTAGTTTTAGAACCACTAGCATCAAGTCAGGCAGTATTGTCGGAAGATGAGAAAGAACTGGGAGCAGTTTTAGTTGATATTGGTGGTGGAACTACTGATGTAATCGTCTTCCATGAAGGAAGCATAGCTCATACTTCTGTTTTGCCAGTTGGCGGTAATCATGTTAGTAACGATATTGCAGTTGGTTTAAGAACGCCGGTCTCTGAAGCTGAAAAAATTAAAATTATGCATGGCTCTGTTTTACCTGAAGAAATTGATGATGCAGAAAAGATAGAAGTTCTTGCAGCAAGTGGAAAAGAAAGAAAAAAGCTTTCTCGAAAAATGTTGTGTCAGGTAATTGAGCCTAGAATGAGTGAAATGTTTAATCTTGTAAAAAAAGAACTTGATAGTGCTGGTTCAACTGATTTAACTCCAGCCGGATTAATTTTAACAGGCGGAGCTTCTCTACTCGAAGGATCAGAAAGATTAGCTTCTGATATTACAGAATTACCGGTTAGAATTGGTGAGCCAGATTATGTAAGTGGTCTATCAAATGTTATAGATAATCCCGTATATATAAAAAAGGGTGATACTATACCGAGAGCAATATTTTCTACAGCAGTTGGTTTAATAGAATTTGCTTTAGAAAATGGAGATGCTAAAAATAGTAATGTTAGCAGTAATAGAAGTAATAATAGTAAAGAAATTGTAAGTGGTTTTTTTACAAAATTAAAAAATTGGTTTAGTGAATTTTTCTAAAATCATTTTTTAAACTTACATATTATCCTTAACGGGGAGGGAAAATTAGTGTTTGATATTGGAACAGAAATTGAACAATTTGCAAATATAAAAGTAGTTGGTGTTGGTGGTGGAGGTAATAATGCTGTCAACAGGATGATAGAAGAAGGTCTTGATGGGGTTGAGTTTGTAGCTATTAACACAGATGCTCAAGCTTTAATGTCTTCGAATGCAGGTATAACAATTAGAATAGGTGAAAAAATAACTAGGGGTTTGGGAGCAGGTTCAGATCCACAAATTGGATATGAAGCAGCAGAAGAAAACAAAGAAGAAATTGCCCAGGCCATTGATGGTGCTGATATGGTGTTTATTACTGCAGGAATGGGTGGTGGAACAGGTACAGGAGCAGCTCCTGTAGTAGCAGAAGCAGCAAAAAAACAGGGAGCTCTAACTGTTGGAGTTGTAACTAAACCGCTTACTGTAGAAGGTAAAAAAAGAATGAATAATGCCATTACAGGTATTGAAGAATTAAAAAATAAAGTTGATACTTTAATTGTAATTCCTAATGACCGTTTATTAGAGGTTGCTGAAAAACAGACTAGTTTAATGGATGCTTTTAAAATTGCGGATAATGTTTTAAGGCAGGGAGTACAGGGTATATCAGACTTGATTACAATTACTGGTATTATTAACCTTGACTTTGCAGATGTAAAAACAATTATGACAGATGCCGGCTCAGCTTTAATGGGTATTGGTACAGCTGATGGTGAAAATAGAGCAACTGATGCAGCTAAATTTGCAATTGCTTCTCCATTATTAGAAGCTTCTATAGATGGTGCTAGAGGTGTATTATTAAATATAACTGGTGGAATGGATTTAGGAATTCATGAAGCAAATGAAGCAGCACGCGTAATTCAGGAAGTAGCTGATCCAGATGCTAATATTATTTTAGGAGCAGTTATTGATGAGGAATTAGAAAATGAAGTTAAAGTAACAGTAATTGCTACTGGTTTTGACACTTCTACTAAGAAAAAAGTTGAAAAGAGTAATCAGGAAGAGGAAATGCCAGAAGAAGAATTTGAAATGGAAAGTTTCTCTGGTGATGATCTTGATATACCAGCTTTTTTAAGAAATAAAAAAGAATAATAATCTGATCCTGATGTGATTTTGCATCAGGATTTAAATTATTTTTTTCTTTTGAAGGTGATGTTAATGAAAAAAGATAAAAGCATAAGCTTTAAGCCATTTGTTATAATTTTTGTCTTGATAATTATTTTGATTATAGGAATTCAAATTTTTGGAGCTTCTAGATTTGAAAGCATTTTAGCTGCTCAAGGGGAAGTTATAGACGGTTTTTGGTCAGAAGTTTTAATAGTTAGAGATGAAAAAGTGATCGAATCTCCTATATCAGGAAGAGTAGATTTGCTAGCTGGTGAAGGTGATCGATTTGCCACAGGTAGAGAACTTGCAGTAATAAAGTCTTCTAACCATCGGCAAAAAATTTTTAATAAACAGGCAGGAATAGTAAGTTTTGCAGTTGATGGTTTGGAAAGTAAAATTAATTTTGATAATTTAGATCAGATTAATTTAAATAAATTTGATGATTTTAAAGCTAACTATGAGCATTTACTCTCTGGAGATAAAATTAAAAAGGGTGAAGCTTTGTATAGAGTAGTTAATAACTTCAAACTTTATTTAATAGCAGAAGTACCCGAATATCAGTCAGATAGATTTAATATTAATGAGTTGATTTTTATTGAAGAAAAAAAAACAGATGAACTTTATGAAGCAAAAATAATTGATATAAGGCATGATTTAAATAAAACATTTTTCTACATAAAAGTAGAACATTTTATTCCCGAGTGGATTAATAGAAGAAGAATTGAATTAAATATTATAAAAAATATTTATAGAGGTATAAAAATACCTCGAAAGGCAGTTTTTAGTCAATTATCCGGGCAAGGTGTACTTAAAGTTATTGGATATAATAAATATGAGTTTCAGGAAATCATAATCTTGAATGGAAATGAAGATTATGTTATAGTAAGCGGTCTAGAGATTGGTGATGAAGTAATTACAAACCCAGAAGATTTTGATTATGGTAGGGAGGAATAGTTTTAATGCAAAAAGAAAAATTAATTAATAATTTAAAAAATGTTCAAGAAAACATAAAAATAGCAGCAGCAAAAGCGGATCGAAATTACGAAGATGTTAAAATTCTTGCAGTTAGCAAAAAACATAGTCATGAAGAAGTTAAAATTCTTAAGCAAGCGGGAGTTAAATTATTTGGAGAAAATAGAGTTCAAGAATTAGAAGAAAAAAATGAAAATTTGCTTTCAGATGATATAAAAATTGACTGGCATTTCATTGGACATTTACAAAGAAATAAAGTAAAATATTTAATGAGAATGGAAAATTGTCGGATGATACAGTCTATTGATAGTTTAAGGTTGGCGAAAGAAGTTAATAAAAGAGCAAAAAAGAACGATCGAAAAATACCAGTTTTGGTAGAAATTAATATTTCGGGAGATGAAAATAAATTTGGTATTGCCCCCGAAAAAGCCGAGGAATTTTTAAAGAAAATAATTAATTTAGATTTTCTAGAAATAGAGGGTTTAATGACTATTTTACCATACTTAGATGATTCTGAAAAACTACGTTCTTATTTCAAAAAAATGAAAAAACTATTTGATAAACTTTCAGCTGAAGTTATTCCTTTAAATGAACTTTCAATGGGGATGACAAATGATTATCAAATTGCTGTAGAAGAAGGTTCTACTATTGTAAGAGTCGGAACAGCAATTTTTGGAGAAAGAGAATATTAATGATTTGGAGGAAATTGAATGTATATTTTAGCAAGAACAATTAGTGCTATTTTTGAAATTTTGAATTTATTAATAATTGGTCGTGTTATCATTTCATGGGTTAGACCTAACCCTGGAGATATGAGATGGCGTAAGGTAATAAAATTCATTTATGATATAACAGAACCTATTTTAGGGCCGATCAGAGAACTGCTTCCAAGTGGTGGGATTTTAGGTCTAGATCTTTCACCTATAATTGCTTTGTTTGCTCTATCAATAATTAGGAATTTTTTGATTAATATTGTAATATAAGGTGGGAATTTATGTTTGATGAGGATAAGTTATTAAATCATTTACACAGAGAAGAAGATAGAAGGTTGGGGTCTCATGTTCTAGATAAATGTGAACAGGTATTAAAATATCATAAAACACAGGCTACTGATTTTTTAAACCCATATCAGATAGAAATAGCTGTACCTTTAATTGAGCAAGTTGCAGAAATTAATTTTAAAAAAGAAGGTGGTTATCATAGAGCGGAAAGAAAACGGCTGGTTATTTTTCCCGAATATCTTTTTCCTGATTTAATTGAAAAACAGATTAAGATTTATCAGCTTGATGGTAATTTTGCTTTTCAAAAATTAACTCATAGAGATTTTTTAGGGGCATTAATGGGTTTAGGTTTGCAGAGAAAAATGATTGGTGATATTCTTGTTCATTCAGACTCTGCTCAGATTATTGTAGCGGCTGAAATTCAGGATATAATTGAGTTGAAATTAGACAAGGTTCATCAGGTTCCAGTGGAAGTTAAAGAAATTGATGAGTCTGAAATAATAAAGCCTGTAAAACATGAAAAAGAAATATTGACAACAGTTGCTTCTATGAGATTAGATTCAGTTGCTAGTTCTGGTTTTGGTGATTCCCGTAATAAAATGTCTCGAGACATAGAGAATGAGAAAGTAAAATTGAATTGGAAGATTGAATCTGATCCTGCAGCAGAAGTTGAAATTGGTGATTTGATTTCAGTTAGAGGCAGAGGTAGAGTTAAAGTTGAAGAACAAAGAGGTATTTCAAATAAAGGTAGAATTAAGTTAACTTTAAAAAGATTAACTTAAGTTAAAAGGAGGGATATTTTGAAATTGAACCCACTTGACATATATAATAAAGAATTTAAGAAATCTACTTTTGGTTATAATACTAATCAGGTTGATGAATTTTTAGATGATGTAGGAATCGCTTATGAAAGACTGCTTAAAGACCTCAATAATCTGCAGGAAGAGAATAGATCTTTAAAAGAAAAAATAGAAAATTTTGAAGCAATGGAAGATAAACTGCAGAATACATTAGATACCATGCAGGGAACTATATCTGAAAGGGTTGAGCAGGCTGATAATGAGGCTAGAATGATTATTAAAGAGGCGAGAATGAAAGCAGAAAAAATAAAAGAGAATGCTCAAGATGAAGTTCTTTCAGAAAAAAGAAAATTAGAGCAGTTGAGAGAACAGAGAAATTTCTTTAAAATTCGTTTTCAAACTCTTTTAGAAAGTCATTTAGAAATGCTAAAAGAAGATGATCAGAATTATTTGGGATCTGATTTAGAGAATGATGATGATTCTGATTTTGAAAAAGCTACTAAAAATAATGTTGATAACACAATTAGTAATGGAAAAGAGATTACAGAGAATAATTAGCTCAATAAAACTTGACTTATTTTTACTGATAGTTTATAATTGAGAAAAATGTTATACAAATAAATTGATTATGAAAGGGACAGTATCAATTTTTAATTGTTTTTAGCGAACCGGGGCTGGTGGAAGCCGGGAAACATAAAATTGAGAAGATCACCCTGGAGTCGGTATATGAATAGATTAGTATACCCGTATTTCTGCGTTAAAGATTGCTAAGATAAGATTAGTAATTAATAAGTTGAATTAACAGCAGCTATTTGATTACTAATTTTAATTAGGGTGGTACCGCGGTCTCTCGTCCCTTACAGGACGGAGGCTTTTTTTATTTTTAATATATTTTTACAGGAGGTTATAAAAGTAAATGAGTTATAAAGAGACAATTAATTTACCTAATACAGATTTTCCAATGCGGGCAAATCTAAGTGAAAGAGAATTGGATTTTCAAAAACTATGGCAGGAAAAAAAGATTTACGAAAAAGCAGTCGAAAATAGAGAAGGTAATGAACCTTTTATTTTGCATGATGGTCCTCCTTATGCAAATGGAGATATACATATTGGTCATGCCTTAAATAAAGTATTAAAGGATTTTATAACAAGGTTTTCCACTCTTAAAGGTTATTATTCTCCTTATGTACCGGGATGGGATACACATGGTTTACCGATAGAATATCAAGTAACAAGCGAAATGACAGATGAAGAAAGAGCTGAACTTTCTGTCCCCGAATTAAGAGAAAAATGTACAAATTATGCTTTGAAATATATTGACCGCCAGCGTGATCAGTTTAAGCGTCTTGGTGTTTGGGGAGAATGGGAGAATCCATATCTGACCTTAAATAAAGAATATGAAGTAAAACAGATAGAAGTTTTTGGAGAAATGGCTAAAAAAGATTTGTTTTATCGCGGCAAAAAACCTGTACACTGGTGTCCAAGTTGTGAGACAGCTCTTGCCGAAGCAGAAGTAGAATATGGTGAAGATAGAGCACCTTCTATTTTTGTTAAATTCCCAATGATGGATCAGGTTGAAGTTGGTGGAGTTACTTTAAATAGTGAAGATAGCTATATAGTTATCTGGACAACAACTCCCTGGACTATTCCTTCTAATATGGCTATTGCTTTTCATCCAGAATATCCTTATGTTGTTGTAGAAGTAGAAGGAGAAAAGCTGGTAATGGCTAAAGCACTTGTAGATTCAGTAATGTCTCAAACTGGAATCAAAGAATATGAAATCATTAGTGAAGACTTTAGTGGTAAAGAGCTTGAAAATAAAAGAGCAAAACATCCTCTGTTTGATAGGGAATCTCTTCTAATTCTTGGAGATCATGCAACTTTAGAACAGGGTTCAGGTTGTATCCACACTGCTCCCGGCCATGGTCATGATGACTTTGTAGTTGGACAAGAATATAATTTAGAAGTTTATTCACCAATGGATAACAAAGGTTATTTTACCGAAGAGGCTGGAGAATTTGCTGGCAAACATTATGATGAAGCTAATATAATGGTAACTGATAAATTAAAAGAAAAAAATCTGCTGATGGATTTAAGCTTTATTGATCACCGCTATCCTCACTGCTGGCGTTGTAAAACTAACTTAGTTTTTAGAGCTACAGATCAGTGGTTTGCATCTATTGATGCAATTAAAGAAGAAACACTGGCTGCTATAGCAGATGTTGATTGGCACCCTGAGTGGGGAGAAGAAAGAATGACAAATATGATTTCTGAACGCTCAGATTGGTGTATTTCTCGTCAGAAAAAATGGGGAGTACCAATTCCTATTTTCTTCTGTGATGATTGTGGAGAAGCAGTAATTAATGATGATACTTTAGACTCTGTTAAAGAAATTTTTGCAGAAAAAGGTTCATCTTCTTGGTATGAGCTTTCAGCAAAAGAACTATTGCCAGAAGCTTATAGTTGTCCTCATTGTGGTGGGAATCACTTTACAAAAGAAGAAGATATTATGGATGTCTGGTTTGATTCAGGTTCCAGTCATAAGGCTGTTTTAGAAACTAGAGATAATTTAAGCTGGCCAGCACAGGTTTATCTTGAAGGTACAGATCAATATCGTGGTTGGTTTAACTCTTCACTATTAACAGCTGTAGCAACAGAAGGAGTTGCCCCTTATAAAGAAGTAATTACTAATGGTTTTACTGTAGATAAAAAAGGTAATAAGATGTCTAAATCCAAAGGTAATGTGGTTTCTCCACATAAAGTAATTGACCAGTATGGTGCAGATATTTTAAGATTATGGGTTGCATCTTCTGATTTTAAAAATGATGTTAGAGTTTCAGACAATATTTTAAAACAGAGTTCTGAAGCTTATAGAAGAATTAGAAATACCTATCGCTTCATTTTAGGTAATATTAGTGATTTTGATAGCGAAGAAAATTATGTAGAATACGAAGATCGCAGAGAATTAGATCGCTGGATTATGATTCGTCTGCAGGATTTAATTGAGAAAATAACTACTGCTTATGAAAAATACGAATATCACAGAGTTTATCATGATGTTCATAACTTCTGTACTGTAGAAATGAGCTCTCTTTATATGGATATTACTAAAGATCGTTTATATACAGATGGAACAGATTCTTTAAGTAGGCGCTCTGCCCAGAGTACACTTTATGATATTATGATGGCTTTGGTTGTTACACTGGCGCCAATAATTCCTCATACATCAGAAGAAGTTTGGCAGTTCTTACCTGATGAAATGAAATCTGAAGAAAGCATCTTTTTAACTGATTGGCCAGAAGTTAAGAAAAATTATTATGATCAAGAACTGCTTGCTAAATGGGATAAGCTCTTGGCAATTAGAAAAGATGTATCTAAAGCTTTAGAATTAGCAAGAGCAGAAAAGAAAATAGGTAACTCTCTGGAAGCAATGGTTGAACTTGCGGGAACATCGGAAGCTCAACAAGAGTTATTGACTTCAGAAATTGATCAATTAGCTGACCTATTTATAGTATCTCAGGCCGAACTTAATGATGATTTAAATGCTGAAAATGCTCATCAGGGTGAAGAAAGTTCTGTTTTAGTAAAAGTTAGTGAAGCTAAAGGAGAAAAATGTGATCGCTGCTGGAAGTATGATGAAACAGTTGGTGAACTGGAAGCCCATGACGATATTTGTCAGCGATGTGCAAATGTAATTGAATCAGAAAAATAAATTAATATTCATGAATTAAAATAAAATAGTATTAAGCAAATAAAAAGCAGCCAGAGATAAAAAATGGCTGCTTTTATTTTATCAAAATATATTGATGACAAAAAGAAGTTTTGAAATTGTAGATTAATTTTCTTCAAAAAACTCGATGTTTGCCCATTCCATTTTAACAAATCTTTTTACTACTATTAGTGCAATAATAACAAAAGAAATTATTTCGGCAATCCAGACTCCAGCAACTCCATAATTAGAGATAACAATTAAATAATAGGAGAGAGGTATAAAAATAACCCAGAGTCTGATTATAGTAATGTACATTGCACCTTTTGTATCTCCAGCCCCTCTTAAGGCACCGACCATAATTATTACAAAAGCTAAAAATGCTTGATTCAAAGCTACAATTCTTAAAATAGGAGCAGAATAATTAATAACCTCTGCTTCAGTTGTGAAAATCCTGAGTGCAAAGACCGGGAAAATTAGATAGGCTAAAGCAAGCGCAGTTCCAATTAAAGCACCCATTACTGCAGCTGTTAAGCCACTTTTTAAAGATTCTTCTGGATCATCTTCTCCCAGATGCTTGCCGACAATTGTAGTAGCAGCAATAGCGATTCCTATTGCTGGCATAAATGATAATGATTCAATATTTAATAAAATTCTAAATGATGCTTCTGCAGTAGTATCCAATTTAGAAATAAAAATTCCATTAACAAAAAATGCTACCTGCATAAATAATTGTTCAATTCCAGCTGCATAGCTCAGATTAATAAGAGGTTTAAATATCTTACTGCTAATTTTCATCCAGCTTGGATGGAGTTTTAAAACTCCTTTACTGCTTGCAAATAAAACTAAATATAGTGCCGCTGCTATAAAGCGAGCAAAAGCAGTTGAAATAGCTGCTCCGGCAATACCTAATTCTGGGAATATCCAGAAACCAGTAATTAAAATATAATTACCAATGATATTTAAAATATTAGCAATACCTGTGATATACATTGGTGTTTTAGTATCTCCAGAACCTCTTAATGCTGCTGCAGCTGCAAAAGAAATAAACATGAAAAGTTGTCCAATCGCAATATATTTTAAATAAGTTGTTCCAAAAGATTTAACAACTGCTGTAATATCATAAACATTCAAAATCATGTTAGCAAAAAAGAAAGTAAATAAAGTAACTATTATCCCCAAAATTATATTTAATGTTAAATTTTCATTCATTATTTTATTCATTCTTTTTTTATTACCCTCACCATAACTGCGGGAAACCATTGCAGTTGCTCCAGCATTGAAAGCAGAGAAGACAAATATCAGAGTGAAAATAATTTGATTAGCAAATCCAACTGCAGCCAGGGCTTCTTTACCGATAAAACGACTGATCATAATTGTATCAGCCATTCCAACCAGAGTATTTAATGACATTTCGAGCATGGCTGGTAGAGCAAGCATAAAAATTGTTTTCGCACGCCTGCTGCTGTTTTTAGTTAATTCTAGTTTCATAATCTTTCATCCTTTATTTATATATATTTAAATGTGAGATTATATTTAAATAATCATCCAACTCTTATCTTAGCATATTATAAAAAGATATAAAAGAGTAATTATTAATTGTCTAAGTTATTTCAATATGTTAAAATTATATATGGAGTTGAGATAATGTATATTGCCCTATTTTCCATAATAATAATTATAATAGATCAGCTGAGTAAACATTTTATTCGAGTTTATTTGAGTCAATCTCAAAAAATATCAATTATAGGTGATTATTTTTATTTGACTTTTGTTAAAAATCGAGGAGCAGCCTTTGGAATTTTGGAAGGTCAGCGCAGTTTTTTTATATTAACTACAATCTTTTTTTTAGTTTTTATTATTTATCTTTATAAGAAGGAACTTCCTAAAATATTTGTAGCAAAAATTGCTTTAATTTTCTTATTGGGAGGAAGTATAGCAAATCTTATTGATCGAATAATATTTCATTATGTAACTGATTTCATTGCTTTTGATATAATAAAATTTTATCAATTGCCGGTAATTAACATTGCTGATATTTTTATATTTTTTGGAGTTTTAATTTTAATTTATCAATTACTTTTTTTAGCAGATAGAGGTGCTTAAATGGAGGAATACAGTCTTAAAGTAGAGAAAAAAGACCAGGGGCAAAGAATAGATAAATTCTTAGCTTCTGAATACGATGATTTATCACGTTCATTTATTCAAACATTAATAGAAGAAAAAAAGGTTACAGTAAATGGGGATATAGTTGATAAAAGTTATAAAATAACTGAAAATGACTTTTTGAAAATAATTATTGAAGAAAAAGAAAGTGAAATCAAAGCTGTAGAAATGGATTTGGATGTTGTTTATGAGGATCAGGATATAATTGTGATTAATAAAAATGCTGATCGAGTTGTTCATCCAGCTCCGGGCCACCACGATGACACTATTGTTAATGCACTACTGGCCCATGTTGATAATCTATCAGCAATAAATGGAGTCAAAAGACCTGGAATTGTTCACCGATTGGATAAAGACACTTCAGGCTTATTAATTGTGGCTAAAAATGATAAGAGTCATAAAGAATTGGCCAAACAATTTAAAAATAGGACTGTAGACAAATATTATTATGCTCTAATTGAAGGGAATTTAGCATATAAAAAAGGTAAAATAGATGCTCCAATCGGAAGGGATCCCAAAAACAGGAAAAAAATGGCTGTCCGAAAAAGAAGAAGTAAAAAAGCTATTAGCCGTTTTAAAATAATTGAAGAGTTTAAAACTCACACATTAGTTGAAGTGAAAATTGAAACTGGTAGAACTCATCAAATTAGAGTGCATTTTTCTTATTTAGGACATCCAGTAGTTGGAGATAAAAAGTATGGATCAAAAAACACTTTAAATGCTAAAAGACAGCTCTTACATGCTAGAAAACTAGCTGTTAAGCACCCAACAACAGGTAAAAAAATAGTATTTGAAGCAGAATTAAAAGACGATTTTAAAGAGATTTTAAATAAGCTTAGAAGCTAAAAGATAATTTTAGCTGCAAAAATATAAAAATTACTAGGAGGAGATTATTATTTATAATTCAATTCAATTAACAGAATCAGTTCACTGGGTAGGAGTAAATGATAAAGAGACAGATTTGTTTGAGTCATTATGGCCTTTACCAGAAGGTATAGCTTATAATTCATATGTTATTAATGACGACAAAGTTGCACTAATTGATACAGTAAAAATTAATTATACAGATACATATTTAGAAAAAGTAAAAGATGTTATAGGAGATAAAAAAGTTGATTATTTAATAATTAACCATATGGAGCCTGATCACTCAGGATCTATAAAATCAATGCGTGAGGCTTTTCCTGAGATGAAAATTGTTGGTAATGCTAAAACTCTTAACTTTTTAGAAGGTTTTTATGGTATTACTGAAGGAACAATGGTTGTTAAAGATGGAGATGAGCTTGACTTAGGTTCTAGAACTTTAAAGTTTTATCTAACTCCAATGGTTCACTGGCCAGAAACTATGATGACTTTTGATCAGAAAGAAAAAATATTATTTTCTGGAGATGCCTTTGGTGGTTTTGGTTCTTTAAATGGATACTTATTTGATGATGAAGTTAATGTTGACCATTTTGAGGATGAAATTAGAAGATATTTTTCAAATATAATAGGTAAATATGGTCCTGTAGTCCACAGAACAATTTCAAAATTAAGTGATCAAATTGAAGAGATTGGAATGGTAGCGGCTACCCATGGCCTTGTTTGGAGAAAAGATCCTGCCCATATTATAGAAGAATATGATAAGTGGAGCCAGCAGCAGACAGAAGAGGGTGTAGTTGTTGTTTATGGTTCAATGTATGGTAACACAAAAATAATGGCTGAAGCTGTAGCGCGCTCTTTATCCGAAAGTGGAATTGAGCAGATTAAGTTATTTGATGTTTCTCGTAAAGATATTTCATTTATTATTAATGATATCTGGAAATATAAAGGAATTGTATTAGGTAGCTGTACTTATAACACTAAGGTTTTCCCACCAATGGACTACCTACTTAAAAGTTTAGAAAGCAGGAATTTGAAAAATAGAGTACTCGGCATTTTTGGATCTTACAGCTGGAGTGGTGGAGCTTTAGATAGATTAGAAGAGTTTAGTGAAACAGTTAGCTGTAATCTTGCTGAGCCAGTTATTGAATCTCAGTTTGCACCTGGTGGAGATATTTTAGAAAAATGTTATCTCTTAGGTGAAAATGTAGCTAAAAAGGTAAAGGAAAACTGCAAATAATTTCTAGTTTTAATTTATAGCTGAAATATCTACTTACTTTGCTGTCTATTTTTTCATAAATAGATAAACAGAGTAGGTAGATTATTTTTTTAAAATAATATTCAAAAAATTAAAGGAATTTAAATAACTATTGTAGAAGTAATAATATACAGAATATTTTAAAGAATTGTGTCAGAATTTTGAAATACACTGACATAAAAAATAAACATTAATAAACTGAAAGGCTGGTGGAAAAATTGAGTAAAATTACTAGTAAAGACATTAGAAATTTTTGCTTTATATCACATGGAGGTGCGGGTAAATCAACACTGACTGAAATGCTGCTTTATAATGCAGGAGTGATTGATCAACCAGGCAGTGTTGATAAAGGAAATTCACATTCCGATTTTAGTGCTGTAGAAAAGGAACATAAACATTCTGTTCATAATAGTTATTTTAATTTTGAATGGCATAATAAATTATTTCATTTTATTGATACTCCCGGCTATGCTGATTTCCGCAGTGAAGTAATTAGTGCTTTAAGAATGGTAGAAAGTGCAGTATTGCTGGTTGATGCAACAGCTGGTATAGAAGTTAATACAGGTTATGTCTGGGAATTAGCCAAGAAAAATGACCTGGCAAAAGCTGTATTTATTAATAAAATTGATAAAGAAGAAGCAGATTTTGATAAAGTTGTTGATGAACTAAGATCTACATATGACGATAGTTTTGCAATTGTAACTATTCCGTATTATGAAGAAGGTAAATTTGTTGGAATAATTGATTTGCTTGATGAAAAACTATATAAGTCTGCAGATGGAAAACCAGATGCATATCCGATTCCTGAATCAGAAAAAGAAAGAGTAGAAGATTATGAATTAAAGTTAACTGAGGAAATTGTAGAGTTAAAAGAAGATTTAATGATCAAATATCTTGATGGAGAAAAAATTACTATTAAAGAGTTGACTAAAGCTTTTGAGGAAGAAGTAGCAAGTGAAGAATTAGTCCCTGTTTTTGCTGGATCAGCTTTGGAAAATTGTGGTGTGGGTAAATTTTTAGATGATTTAACAAAAATATTCCCTTCAGCAGCTGAAGTACATTCAGATCATTTAGTCAAATCAGGAGAAGTTTTAGCTCCTTATCCAGAAAGTGAATTTAGCGCTCAAATTTGTAAAACTATGGTCGACCCTTATATTGGTAAATTATCAATCTTTAGAGTATTTTCTGGTAAATTAGAACGCGATGATTTAGTATATATTCCAAATATTGATGAAGAAATCAAAGTTACTAAACTTTATAAACTTAATGGTGAAGATCAGGATAATGTCGATAATCTAACAGCTGGTGAAATCGGTGCAGTGGCTAAATTAGATGAACTAGAGACATCTTATACAATCAGGGATCCCGAAACAGGTGTTTATTATCACGAATTAGAATTCCCAAAACCTATGTACAGCAGAGCAGCATATCCTGCCGAGGGAGTAGATGAAGAAAAAATGGCAGCAGCGTTACACCGCTACAGTGATTCTGATCCAACTTTTAATGTTAATTATAACAAAGTAACAAAAGAATTAATCTTAGATGGAATGGGAACAATTCACTTTACTATGATTAAAGAAGAATGTCAGCGGAAATATGATGTTGACTTTACCACTCAGGAGCCAAAAGTTGCTTATAGAGAAACTATTCAGCGCAAGATGGATGTTGAAGAAAAGTATAAAAAGCAATCAGGTGGGCGTGGTCAGTATGGTCATGTACTAATGAAAGTTGAACCACTTCCTCGAGGTAGAGGTTTTGAATTTGAGGAAGAAATTTTTGGTGGTGCAATTCCAGGCCAGTACATACCTGGTGTTGAAAAGGGAGTTGCTGAAGCTAAAGAATCTGGGGCATTGGCTAATTATCCAGTAGTTGACTTTAAAGTAGTTTTATATGATGGCTCTTATCATGACGTTGATTCTTCAGAAATGGCTTTTAAAATTGCAGCTTCTAAAGCCTTTAGAAAAGCTCTAGCTCAGGGTAAATGTGTTCTGTTAGAGCCAATTATGTCAGTTAAAGTTACAGTCCCCCAGGATTTTATGGGAGATATAATGGGTGATTTCAACTCTAGACGCGGTAGAATTGAGGGAATGGAACCTCAAAATGGAACCCAGATTATTAAAGCAAAGGTTCCAGAGGCAGAAATGTTTAATTATGCTGTTGAATTAAAATCTATAACGGGTGGATATGGTTCCTTCGATATGGAATTTTCTCATTATGATAAAGTACCAGGTGATATAAGTGAAAAAATTATAGAGAGAGCTAACAAAGAGAGTTCTTAATTATTAATTAAATAAGCTTAAATAAAATAATTGAGGCCAGCTATTACAGCTGGCCTTTTTCCAACTCATAGTATATAATAATTTTTGGAGGCAGAGATATGGAATTTATTTTAATTATTTTATCATCTTTATTGTTTACAATACCACATTATTTTCCAGCTTTATTTTTCTTGAGCTGGTTTGCTTTCATACCATTAATTTATTTAATTAAAGATTATGATTACAGTCATTCATTTATAATTGCCTTATTAATTGGTTTTTTAAACTCTGCAATTTCATTTTACTGGATTTATCAACCTCTTAGTAAAACACTTAAAATGCCATTTTCATTTAATATCTTTATTTTATTCATTTATTTTTTATATTCTGCTTTGCCACTTGGAGTTTGGGTTATTATCAATAAATTTTTGCAGCCCAAATATTCTTACAGTCCTTTTATTGCCGCTATCAGCTGGAGTGTGCTGGAATATTTTCGTTTTGAATTTTTAAATTTTAATCCCTTCAATTATTTTGCTTATACTCAAAGTTCATTTAATATTATCGCTCAATATGCTTCTTATGGGGGTATATTTTTAGTTTCATTTATATCAGTTTTGATTGCTTCTTATTTGCTTAAAATATATTTAGATCCTAACTGGAAAAAGGCTCTTCCACTATTAATAATTTTTATCATTTTAATAATTTTTCCTTTAGTTATTAAATCCGGTCATGAAGAAAATATAAAAAATCAGAGTCTTGATATATTGATAAATAATTCAAAAGAAAATAGCAATATGTTTAAGAAAATCGAAGCAGAAATTAATGATTTTGCAGCTCTAATTGAAAATAAAAAGAGTAAATTTATTTTTACGGCAGAAGATAGTTTTAGTTTTGATTTAATTAGAAATAGTTTTTATAGAGAAAAGCTTTTTTCTAAATTAGAAAATAAACTTAATGATTCTTATTTACAGCTTGGTAGTAATGCTGCAGCAGCTGAAAATTATAATTCTGAAATCCTTAATTCTTTATTTTTATTATCTGAAGAACTAGAAATTATTAATCGCAGCAATCAGCAAAGAAATTTTATCTCTGGAGTTAATTTTAGATATAAAGATGATTTAATTGAAATTTCTTCTGATTATTTGAATCTTAATAAAAAAATGATAGAAAATAAAAAAATTGAAATTATAAAAATTGAAGAACTTAGATTCGTTAATTTATTTTCAGATGAAATTTTTATACCATTAGTTTCAAAAAGCAAAAATTACAAAGGAGATTTAAATTTAATTGTAAATTCAGCTGTAGAAGCAGGGATAAATTCTAAAGTGTATAGTAATTTAGCTTTAGCAGCATCAGTTTATAGAGCTGCTGAAAGTAATACAGCCTTAATTAGAGCAGTAAGTGGTGGATATAGTGCTTACATTGATTATCGAGGGAAAATAATATCAAAAGAAAAATTAGAAAATGATATAAAAACCTATAATTTAACTCTTTATCAAGGTCAGAGCTATTATCAGAAATATCCTACAAGAATAACTAATATTCTTATTTTTATTTTCTTTGTTATAACATTTATTAAAATCATGTTTGAATTAAGAAAAAAATTAAGCAGCAGAGATTAATCTGCTGCTAATTTTTTTAATATTATTTTATCTGCAGGATCAATATAAATTGTTTGATACTTGTCATAATAAACAAGGCCTGGTTTTGCACCTTTCGGTTTATTAACATTTTCTACAGGTGTATAATCGATGGGTACATTTGTGGATTCTCTTGCTTTACTAAAATAGGCGGCGATTGCAGCTGCCTGTGCAAGAGTTTCTTCTGGGACTTCTGCTTCTGTATCTCTCTTTATTATAACATGTGAGCCAGCTATTACCTTAGTATGCAGCCAGATATCACCATCATTTGCAATTTTTTTTGTTAATCTGTCGTTTTGTTTATTATTTCTTCCAACTAAAATTTGATAACCATCACTTGAAATGAATTTGCGTGGTGGAAGTTTTTTGTTTTTATTTCTTTTATTATTCTGTTTTTGTTTTTTTATATAATTTTCTTCTTTTAATTCCGCTTCAATTTCCTCTAAGTCATCTAAACTTTCAGCTTGTTCTATATTCATACTCACTTGTTTTAAATATTTTTCTTCATGTCTGAGTTTTGCTATTTCTCTTTTTAAGTGTTTAACACTTTTTTTCAATTTATTATATTTTTTAAAGTATTTTTGAGCATTATCTGAAGGAGATTTTGAGGGGTCAAGTTTGATTTCAATTTTTTCTTGCTCATCACTATAATAATCCTGAACTATAACTTTTTTATCACCCCTATTAATCTGGTAAATGTTTGCAGTAATCAACTCTCCCATTTTTTTATATTTTCCTGCATCTTTACTTTCTTCTAATTGGTTTTTTAATTTTTTTTGTTTTTTAAGGTTTTTATTTAAATAATTATTGACGACTTTATTTAATTCTCTAATTGAGCGTTTCAGTTCCTTATCTTTTAAAAACTCTTTAAAATAATAATCCATCATTTGATCAATATCATTAAATTCTTTTAGATCTTCTGGATTTCTGTGTTTTAAGATAAAAGCTGAAATATAGTCAACTTCATTATCTTTAACAGCAATAACTGGATTATAATTTTCTTTTTTAAATTGAGAAAACAAATTGAGCATTGATTCTGCAATTGCATTTTTATTTGAATCAGATAAATTATTATAATTTTCAGCTGGATCAATTCCAGCTCTATAAACAATTTCTCGAGCTGAATAAGGACCGATACCTCTAAAATTATACATTACTGCTCTAAAAGCTGCCTGAGAAAAATTTTCCTCAATAATCTGTCTAAATTCTTCTTTGTTTTTGAGGTCTAAGGGGTTAAGTTTATCTTGGGCAGGAGGTTTTTGATATTTAATTCCTGGATATAACTGTCGCTCAGAATTTTGTTTTTCTGTAATTCTTTTCATTGCATCTAACACTACTTCGTTATCATCTAAAAGAATTACATTACTGTATTTACCCATTAATTCTGCTATTAAGCTATATTCTTTGCCTCTTTTTTCAATATTTATTCTAATCATTCTTTCAAACTCAGGTTGAATTATTTCTTGAATGTATGAGTTTTTTAAATATTTACGAAGCATCATACAGAAATCAGGTGGGTAGGAGGGGAAGTCAAAATCTATTTCAGTTAAATTTATCCTGGCTCCTTGTGGATCAGTAGAAATAAGAAGTTCTAAATTTTGGCTGTTATTTCTTAAACGAATAATTAAATATTTTTTTTCTATTTGATAAGCCTTTTCGATTCTGGCACCTAAGATTTTACCTTGCAAATTATCTTTAAGTGCAGATAACATTATTCCATCGAAGGCCATAATTATCACTCCATTCTTTTTTTATATTAAATTAAGTATAAAAGAAACTTTGCTTTGAGTCAATAAATTAAACATTTGTTTAAAACAAAGAAGGGCCTATTCGCTTGTCAAAAAAGCAATGCTGTGGTATCATTAATAAAGATAAGGAGTCAAGTTAATTTTAGATAAATAAGTTTTTGGGAGGTAAAAATAATGGATGTTAATTTAGTTAATATTGGTTTTGGTAATATTATTGCAGCAAATAGGGTGATTGCAATTGTAAGTCCAGAATCAGCACCTATAAAGAGAATTATTCAGGAAGCACGCGAAAGAGGCATGCTAATTGATGCTACTTATGGACGTCGCACTAGAGCAGTTATAATTACAGATAGTGACCATGTTGTATTATCTGCAATTCAACCAGAAACTGTCTCACACCGACTAGAAGATGAATAAATAAAAATGGAGGTATTTTATAATGGCTAAAGGTTTATTATTTGTATTATCCGGACCATCCGGTGTGGGGAAAAATACAGTTTTAGATGAATTATTTAAAGATTTTGATGGGGTCTCATATTCTGTTTCTGCAACCACCCGCGAAAGAAGAAAAGGTGAAGTTGAGGGAGAGAATTATTTCTTTATTTCAGAGGAAAAATTTAAAGATATAGAAGCAGATGATGGATTTATTGAAAGTGCTGTTGTACATGGTCATTATTATGGGACACCAAAGAAATTTGTTGATAAAAAATTAGATGATGGTGAAGATATAATTTTAGAAATAGACACTCAGGGCGCAAAACAGGTTAGAGAAAAATATCCTGAGGCTGTATATATATTTTTGCTGCCACCATCTTTAGAGGAATTAGAAAATCGACTTGATAAAAGAGGATCTGAAAATAATAAAAGCAAAAATATACGCTTAAAAAATGCACGTCAGGAATTAAAAGAGGTACATAATTATGATTATGAAGTGATTAATGATAATTTATCTGATACCGTAAAAGAAATTAGGAAAATTATTTTAGAAGAACAAAAAAGGAGAGATTCTCAATGATTACTGAACCTTCTGCAGAACAATTAGTTGATAAAGCGGATAGTCTATTTACAGTTATTATCTTGGCTTCAAAAAGAGCAAGACACCTTAATGAAAATGGACCAAAATTATTAGAAAATTATAGAAGTGAAAAGTTAGTTTCTAGAAGTTTAGAGGAAATTGAAAAAGATAAAATAACTTATGAAAAGCGTATGGAAGCCCCAGAATAAAAAGTAAAATATAGGCATCATATTTTTATAGAAATTATTAAATTATTAAATTATTATATAAAGGAGCAATAAAATGTCTGCAAATATTATTTTAGGTGTAACAGGTGGAATAGCAGCTTATAAAAGTGTTCAAATAGCAAGTGAATTGACTAAATTAAATCATAATGTTTATACAATTATGACTGAGTCTGCAGCTGAATTTGTCAGTCCATTGACATTTCATTCTATTACACATTTACCAGTAGAAAGTAAATTATTTAGCACTACAACAACTGAGGTTAAGCATATTGGTTTAGCAGATAAAGCAGATTTACTTTTAGTTGCTCCTGCAACTGCTAATTTTATTGCTAAAGCCGCTGCTGGTACTGCAGATGATCTTTTAACAACAGTTCTTTTAGCAGCACAAGCACCAATTATGGTTGCACCTTCTATGAATGTGCATATGTTTGAAAATCCAATAGTTCAGAGAAATATGAAAACTTTAGCTGATCTTGGATATAAGATTATAACTCCTGATACTGGTTATTTAGCTTGTGGTTATACTGGAAAGGGAAGACTTCCAGCCCCCAAAAGATTTGTAGAAGAAGTAAAAAGAGAATTAGCTAAAAAAGATCTTAATAATAAAAAGGTTATTATAACAGCTGGCCCGACTAGAGAGTCTTTAGATCCAGTAAGGTTTTTAACAAATCACTCTAGCGGCAAAATGGGTTATGCTCTGGCTAAAGCTGCTTCTTATCGAGGTGCGGAAGTCAAATTAATTTCTGGCCCAAGTGAATTAGAGACTCCATTAGGCGTTGATCTGACAAGGATAGAGACTGCTGAAGAAATGAAAGAAGAAGTTTTTAATGAATTTGAAAATGCTGATATTATTATAATGGCAGCTGCTGTTTCAGATTATAGACCTCAAGAAGTTAGCAGTCAAAAAATCAAAAAGTCTGATGGTGATTTAGTTCTAAAATTAGAAAGAACGACTGATATTTTGGCTGAACTGGGTAAAATAAAAAAGCCGTCTCAGTTATTAATTGGCTTTGCAGCTGAAACTGAGAATCTATTAGAAAATGCTCAGAAAAAATTAAGGGAAAAGCAGGCCGATTATATTATTGCAAATGATATTAGTAATAAAAATATAGCTTTTGGTAGTGATAAAAACCAGGTTAATATTTTAAGTGAAAAGGATAGTATTCAACTGCCTTTAGCTGAAAAAGAAGAATTGGCTCATAAAATATTTGATTATATCTTAAATTAAGAATAAAAAAATATAAAATTAAGAATTTTTTTCTAAATTTGATATAAAATTATTGTGCTTTATTGACTTAATGTAAAAAATAAATTATAATTATAGTAAGTTTTAATTAATTTTGTTAATATTATTTAAATTTATATTTGGAGGTGATTTTAGAATAGAAAATTAAAAATTCAATATTAAAAATAAAAAAGAGGAGGAAGAAGTATAGTATGAGAAAAATAACTTTAACAACTTTTATTATTTTAGCAGTGATTATGTCGGTTTTTGTTACAGGAGTAATGGCTCAAGAACAGGGTGGAACTTTAGTTTTTGGTCGCGGAGGAGATACAGTAGGGTTAGATCCGATTCAGGTTACTGATGGAGAATCATTTAAAGTAACACAGCAGATCTATGATACACTTGTTGATTACACACCAGGTGGTACAGAAGTAGAACCAGCTCTGGCAACTGACTGGGAAGTATCTGAAGATGGATTAACATGGACTTTTTATTTACGTGAAGGTGTAGAATTCCACGATGGAAATCCTTTTAATGCAGAAGCAGTAAAATGGAATTTTGATCGCTGGCGTTTAGAAGATCATCCTTACCATATTGGTGGAGAATTCACCTATTATAGTTATATGTTCCAGGGTTTCCCAGGAATTATTCAGGAGGTTAATGCAGTAGACGAATATACAGTAGAGTTTATTCTTTCTGAAAAACAGGCTCCTTTCTTAAATAATCTGGCTATGGTTCCTTTCGGGATTTCCAGTCCAGAAGCTGTAAAAGAATATGGAGAAGATTATTTTAAAAATCCTGTTGGAACTGGTGCTTATACTTTAGAAGAATGGCGTCAGGGAGACAGAGTTATCTTAAAAGCAAATGAAAATTATTGGAGAGAACGTGCTTATTTAGACGAAATTGTTTTCCGTTCAATTCCTGATAATTCAGCTCGATTCTTTGAATTACAGGCTGGAACAATCGATATGATGGATGGAGTAAGTCCGGAAGATGTTGAAAGTGTAAAAGAGTCTGATGAAATTAAGCTTTCATTAAGACCAAGTATGAATGTTGGTTACTTCTCTATGAACTTTAATGTAGAACCTTTTGATGATGTTAGAGTTAGAAGAGCATTTAACCACGCAATTGATAAGCAGGCAATTATTGATGCATTTTATTCTGGTTTAGCAGAACCTGCTAAGAATCCAATGCCACCTTCTATCTGGGGTTATAATGATGAAATAGAACCTTATGAATATAATCCAGAAAAAGCAAAAGAATTATTAGCAGAAGCAGGATTAGAAGATGGATTCGAATTTGATCTCTGGTATTTACCTGTGCCAAGACCATATATTCCACAGGGTAAATTCATTGGTCAGGCTATTCAAAGTTATTTAAGTGAAATTGGTGTAAATGCTAATCTGGTTACTTATGATTGGAGTACCTATTTAGATAAAACTAAAAAGAGAGAAGCTCCAACATTTATGTTAGGTTGGACAGGTGATAATGGTGATCCAGATAACTTTATTTATGTGCTTTTAGATCAGTCTAACAATAGAAATGCATATGCAAATGATGAACTGTCTGAAATTTTACTTGAAGCACAAAAAACTATGGATCAGGAAAAAAGAGTAGAACTTTATAAGGAAGCTCAGGTTATAATTCATGAAGACGCTCCCTGGGTACCTTTAGTTCATTCAACACCACCAATTGCATTGAAAAATAATATACAAAATTATATTCCTAACCCAACTGGTACAGAGAAGCTGCATAGAGTATGGTTGGAAGAATAGAGAATTAGAGTAAATAAAATATTAATCATAAAACCAATCTGCGGCTTATTTTAAGCCGCAGATTAACTTTGAATAGGAAGGTGTAATTAAGAAATGTTTAATTATATAATAAAAAGATTACTTGCCTTGATCCCTATTTTAATTGGAGTAGCAGTTATAGTTTTTTTGATTGTTCATTTGATTCCAGGTGATCCTGCTCAAACAATGCTGGGTGAAAGAGCAAGTGACGAAGCGTTAGCGAAATTGAGAGAAGACATGGGACTTAATGATCCACTCCCAGTACAGTTTTGGCGTTATGTAAAAGACCTTTTAAGAGGTGATTTGGGTCGTTCAATAATGAGTAATAACCCTGTTAGTCAAGAGTTATCGCAGCGATTCCCCGCCACCTTAGAGCTGTCATTTTTTGCAATAGTTTTTGCGGTGTTTGTTGGTGTTCCGGCAGGTATTTTTGCTTCAATTAATCAGAACTCCTGGTTTGATAATTTAAGTATGTTAATAGCTTTAATGGGAGTTTCAATGCCTATTTTTTGGTTGGGCTTAATGTTTATCTGGCTTTTTGCAGTAGAATTAGGTTGGTTTCCACCATCATCAAGAATAGGTGTTGGTCTCGAATTTATTCCTATGACTAATCTTTATGTTATAGATAGTATTATTCAGTTAAACTTTACTGCCTTAAAAGATGTTTTACATCATCTTTTTCTGCCAGCAGTTGCACTTGGGACAATTCCGATGGCAATAATTGCTCGAATGACACGTTCATCAATGTTAGAGGTATTGAAAAAAGATTATATAAGAACTGCTTATGCTAAAGGTCTAAAAAGAAAAATGGTTATTTTCAAACATGCACTTAAAAATGCAATGGTTCCAATTATTACCGTTGTTGGACTTCAGTTTGGAGTTCTACTTGGTGGAGCTGTAATGACTGAAACAATTTTTTCTTGGCCTGGTCTTGGTAAGTACCTTGTAGATGCAATATATGCTAGAGACTTTCCAATAGTACAGGGAGGAATCTTATTTTTTGCAGGAGTTTTTGTAATAGTGAATTTGATTGTCGATCTATCATATGCTTTAGTAGATCCACGGATTCAGTATGAGTAGGAGAGGAGTACAGCAGATGTCAGATATTAAAAAGAAGAATATAATGAAAAAAAATACAAATCCCTGGTTTGAAGCCTGGCGTAGATTATTAAAAAGCAAAATTGGTATTGCCGGTTTAGGAATTATTATATTTTTAATATTGGTAGCAATATTTGCACCAGTCTTAGCACCTTATGATCCATTTAAACAAAATATTATAACAAGATATAAGGCACCATCAGCAGAACACTTATTAGGTACAGATGAAATGGGCAGGGATATATTAAGTAGAATAATTTATGGATCAAGAATTTCAATTCAGGTCGGTTTAGTTTCAGTAGCTTTTGCTTTGGTATTTGGAGTGAGTTTTGGACTTTTGGCCGGTTATTATGGTGGTAAACTTGACATGGTGATTATGCGTTTTATGGACATTATGCTTGCTTTTCCAAGTATATTATTGGCGATAGGTATAGTGGCCATTTTAGGACCGCAGTTGAAAAATGCTATGTTGGCAATCGGGATTATAAATGTTCCACGTTTTGCCAGGATTGTAAGATCATCAGTTTTATCAATTAAAGAAAGTGAATACATTAGTGCGGCTAGAGCTCTAGGTGCTGGAGATTTCAGAATAATCTTTAAGCATTTATTGCCGAATGCGATGGCACCTTTAATTGTTCAGACTACTTTAAGTATTGCAACTGCTATTTTAGAAGCTGCAGCTTTAAGTTTCTTAGGCTTGGGGGCTCAGCCACCTTCTCCAGAATGGGGAGCAATGTTGAGTGATGCTAGAGCTTCTCTTCAAAGAGCTCCTTGGGTTGCAACTTTCCCTGGCTTAGCTATCATTTTTGGTGTTTTAGGATTTAATCTTTTAGGTGATGGTTTAAGAGATGCACTTGATCCTAAGATGAAAAATGTTTAAAATAGGGTGATTAAAATTATTGATCCAGTCATGATAAGAGTTTTTTCTTGGGAGATAAGATGGTATGGATTTTTAATAGTATCAGCAATTATTATTTCACTGATACTATTAAATTATCTTCTAAAAAAAGAGAAGGAATTTGATTTTGAATTTTTTTTAGATTATATAATTTTGGCTTTACCTTTAGGTATTATAGCGGCTAGAATCTATTATGTTCTTTTTAATTTTGATTATTATATTAACAGACCTTTTAAAATTTTAGCTATTCATGAGGGTGGGCTTGCAATTCATGGAGGACTGTTGATGGGAATTGCAGTTCTCTTTTTTCTGACTAAAAAAAGAAATAAAAAATTTTTTAAAGCTATTGATTATTTAGCTCCATTAACAGCATTTTCTCAAGCATTAGGTCGCTGGGGTAATTTCATTAATCAAGAAGCATATGGTCAAGTTGTAAATGAAAGTTATTATAAATTCTTTCCAGAATTCATAAAAAAACAGATGTTTATTGAGGGTGCTTATCGAGAAGCAACATTTTTTTATGAATCAGCTGCAAATTTTTTGTTATTTATCTTTTTAAGCTTTTATTTAAATTCCAGGAGAAAAAGAGATGGAGAAGTGTTTTCTTTTTATCTCATTTTATATTCACTTTTTAGATTTTTTATAGAAGAACAGAGAACAGATAGTTTATTAATTGCTGGAGAAATTCAAGTTGCAAAATTAATCAGCATTTTAATGATAATAGCTGGATTTTCTCTACTTTATTATATTAGAAAAATTAAAAAAATTGAAGAGTAGAGTAAATTGACAGTATACACTTTATATGCTAAACTAAATTTATTAAGTTGAAAATAAATGATATTAAATTTTCAGATAAGAATATGTTTATAGATGAAAGGTGATATTATGACACGGAAATATTTATTTAGCTCAGAATCTGTAACTGAAGGTCATCCCGACAAAGTTGCTGATCAAATTTCTGATGCTGTTTTAGATGCAATTATTGAAAAAGATCCTGATGCAAGAGTTGCCTGTGAAACAATGGTAACAACAGGTTTAATATTGATTGCAGGAGAAATTAGTACCTCCTGTTATGTTGATTTAAAGAAAATTGCAAGAGAAACAGTTAAAGAAATTGGTTATACTAGGGCTAAATATGGTTTTGATGGAGAAACTTGTGCTGTTTTAACAGCTATTGATGAACAATCTGGTGATATTGCTCTTGGTGTAGATCATGCTTTAGAAGAAAAAGAGGGAGAATCTAATTCTGATTTAGGTGCTGGTGATCAAGGTTTAATGTTTGGTTATGCATCAAATGAAACTGAAGAATTAATGCCGCTGCCAATCATGCTTGCACATAAGTTAGCTCGCCAACTGGCAGAAGTCAGAAAAAATGGACCATTGAAATATCTTCGTCCTGATGGAAAAACTCAGGTTACTATTGCTTATGAAGATGGAAAACCTGTTTATGTTGATAAAATTTTAATATCTTCTCAGCATCATCCAAAAGTCACTCAAAAACAAATTAAAGCAGATATTACTAAACATGTAATTAAAGAAATAATTGATGATAGTTTATTAAGAGAAGATACTGAAATCTTAGTCAACCCAACTGGACGTTTTGTTATTGGGGGTCCAAATGGAGATACAGGTTTAACAGGTAGAAAAATTATTGTAGATACATATGGAGGTACTGCTCATCATGGTGGAGGAGCTTTTTCCGGGAAAGACCCAACTAAAGTTGACCGTTCTGCTTCTTATGCAGCCCGTTATATTGCCAAAAACATAGTTGCAGCAGAACTAGCTGATAAATGTGAAGTCCAGATTGCTTATGCAATAGGAGTCGCAAAACCTTTATCTGTAATGATTGACACTTTTGGTACTTCGATTATAGATGAAAATAAATTAGAAAAAATTATCAAAGAAGAATTTGATTTAAGGCCAGCCCAGATAATTAAAAATTTAGAATTACAAAAACCTATTTATAAGCAGGTAGCTGCTTATGGTCATTTTGGTCGTCATGATCTAGAACTGCCATGGGAAAATACTGATAGAGCTGATAAATTAAGAAAAGAAGCTGGTTTAGAATAAAGAATAATTGATAATTATTTGATTAAGCTGCCGAAGGTTTTTACCTTCGGCTTTTAACATTTAATAAAATAATATAAATTATCTTAAGTAAATTTAACTTTTACTATTTATTTACTATTTATTTACTATTTAGTATGTTTTAATTAATTATTTGGAAGGGAAATTCTATGAATAAAATAATAAAAGTAGTTGTTGATCTACCTTTAAAAAAACTAAATAAAGAATTTGATTATTTACTTCCAGATAGATTTAAATCTATGATAAAAGTTGGGCAAATTGTCAAAGTCCCTTTTGGGCGGAGAAAAATTTCTGCTTTTGTAACTCAAATTAATGCTGATTCTGACCTTGAAATTTCTAAACTTAAAGAAATTGAGACCATTTATTATCAAGAAAGTTTTTTTGATAATGAATTATTAAATCTATTTTATTGGACTGCAAGTTATTATCATGCTTATCTGCCCCAGGTTATAAAATCAGCTTTGCCACCAGGCATAATTGATAAAAAGATTAAAAAGAAACAGGTTGAGTATTTAAAGTTAAATAACGAAATTGATGATTTTAATAATGAGCTGCAAAAATTAAAAAATAGAGCCCCAAAACAATATTTAATTTTAAAATACTTACTGGATAATATTGAGCAGCAAAATAAGTTAAAAACAGTAACTTCTTTTGCTGACACATCTCGTCAAACTGTTTACCGTTTAATAGACAAAAATTTAATTATTTTATATAATAATTATCAAAGTAGAGTACCAAAAATAAATAATCAATTAGAAGCGGAAATTAATACTGATTTTGAAATTTCAAAAGAAGACAAAATGCTTTTGCAAAAAATTATAAACTTTGATTCGGGTAAAAATAGTTATCTTTTAACAACAAATAATTCTTCTAAGAGGTATAATTTTATTATAAAGCTTTTAGAAAAACTAGTAGAGCAGAATAAAAATATTATTTTACTTATTCCTGAGGTGGAAAAAGACTTTGTTTTTTTAGAGCAGCTGGACAGTTATTTTGCTGATGGGATAGCTTTTTTACACAGTCAGCTCTCTCAAGGTGAACGCTTTGATCAATGGCAGCAAATTCGAAAGGGAGAAGTTCAAATTGCAGTTGGTGCAAGATCAGCAGTTTTTGCGCCTTTTTCTAAATTAGACGCAATTATTTTAATGGAAGAGAATAATGAATGCTACAAAGAACAGGAACATCCTTTATATCATGCCCGGCAAATTGCTGTCAGGAGATTACAAAATAAAAATGATCTTTTAGTTCTAGAATCACCTTTTCCATCTCTGGAAAGTAAAAAACTTGCTGCTAAAGGCAAATATAATCAGATTTATTTAAATTCTAAAAAAAGCAATATAAAAAGTGAAGTAATAGATATGAAAAAAGAAGTTGAAAAAGGTAACTTAGGTGATTTGAGTAAAAATTTAAAACAAAAAATCTCTGATCATTTAGAAAAAAATAATAAAATTTTATTATTCTTAAATAGATTAGGAATGTCTAATTATGTAATTTGTAGAAAATGTGGGCATGTAATTAAGTGTGATAACTGTGATATTTCTTTAAAATATCATAATCAAAAAGATGAATTGAGTTGTCATTATTGTGGATTAAAGAAACAAATGCCAGATAAATGTCCAGAATGTGGTAGTGCTTTTATATCTCAAGCAGGAGTTGGCACTGAAAAAATAATTGAAGAACTTAATAAAATATATTCGAATTCAGTAATTGTTCGAGTCGATGGAGATTTAAAAGAAAATGAACAAAAAAAACGACTTAATGCATTTAAGAATGGGGACATTGATATTTTAGTAGGAACTTCAATATTAATTAAAAATCAATTCTATGCTAATTTAAAATTTGCAGCTGTTATTTCTGCTGATACAGCGCTTAACAGTTCTAATTTTAGGGCAGCTGAGAATAATTATTTTCTTTTAAATCAGTTAAAATCATTACTTAGCAATAGTTGTGAAAGTGAATTTTTAGTGCAGACTTATGAGCCGGAACATTATAGTATAAAAGCTGCTTTGAATGATCAAGATAATTCTTTTTATGAACAGGAAATTTCAATTAGAGAGAAAAGAAATTATCCTCCTTTTTGCCGTTTATTAAATATTATAATCAGTTCCGAAAATGAAAAGCAAACAGCTGAAATAAGTCGTAAATTATCCCATTTTTTAGAACAATATAGTGATAATTATTTAGAAAAATTAGGGGAAGCACCGGCCCCTTTAAGTAAAATAAGGAAAAAGTATAGAAGGCAGATTATTTTAAAGTTTAAATCTATGAGAAATCGTGAATATATAATTCAGCTGATAGAAAAAAAGTTTATGGAAGCAAATAATAATGATTCAGTCGAAATTCGTATTGATGTGGATCCCTATAAAATGTTATAATATAATTTAGGAGGTAAATATTATGGCTCTTTTAAAAATAAGAAAAATTGGTGACCCAGTTTTAAGAAGTAAGACAAAAAAAATAGATGAAGTAACTAAAAAAACAAATGAATTAATTGATAATATGTTTGATACAATGTACGAAGAAGACGGAGTAGGTTTAGCTGCACCGCAAGTTGGAATTTTAAAGAAAATTGCAGTTGTAGACATTCGTGAAGGCAACAAAGTTATTTTAATAAATCCAGAAATCATTGAAGAAGAAGGGAAAGCAATAATGGAGGAGGGCTGTTTGAGCATTCCAGGTGAAACTGGCGATGTAATCAGATCTCAAAAAATTAAAGTTAGAAGCTTAAATAGAGAAGGTAAAGAAATTGAATTTATGGCAGAAGAATTTGAAGCTAGAGCAATACAGCATGAGATTGATCATTTAAATGGAGTTTTATTTGTAGATAAAATTGTTAAACTTGTGGAGTGATTTGATGAAAATAATTTTTATGGGAACACCTGAATTTGCAGTACCCTCACTACTTAAATTAAACAATGATCCAGAAATTGAAATTGAAGCAGTAATAACTCAACCTGATCGCAAAAGTGGCAGAGGCCAAAAAGTCCATTATTCTGATATTAAAGAGAAAGCTTTGGAGAATGATTTAGAAATACTTCAAAGCGAAAATGTTAATAAAAAAGAATTTTTGAAAAAATTAAAAAAAATCGATCCTGATTTTATAGTTGTTGTTGCTTTTGGACAAAAATTAAGCCCAGAACTTTTAGATATTCCGGAATATGGGTGTATTAATCTACACGCTTCTTTACTTCCTGAGTATAGAGGCTCGAGTCCAATTCATAAAGCTATTATTGATGGGAAAGAAGTTACTGGAAATACAACAATGTATATGGCTGAAGGTTGGGATGATGGTGACATCATTTATCAGCAAAAAGTTGAAATTGAAGAAAATGATACAGTTGGAATTTTACATGATAAATTAGCAGAAAGGGGTTCTGAACTACTTCTTAAAACATTAAAAGATGTAAAAACAGGAAAGGCTCCTCGGATAGAACAGGATGACTCTAAAGCAACATTTGCTTATAAAATTGATAAAAGTTTAGGTGAGATTGATTGGGAGCAGAGTGCTAATGATATTCATAATTTAATTAGAGGTGTTAACCCCTGGCCAGGCGCCTTCACTTATCTTAATGGAGAAAGAGTAAAAATTTGGGAAAGTGAAGTTAGTGATTCTGAAAACACTAATCTACCAGCTGGAACAATAGTTAAAGCCAATATAGATGATGGAATTTTGGTTCAAACAGCTGCTGGTATTTTATCAATAAAAAAATTACAGCTTCCAGGCGCTAAGAGGATTAGTGCTGAAGATTTTATAAATGGACATCAACTTAAGGCAAAAGATAAATTTGGTACTAATTAATTTATGAAGGAGGTAGATCTATGTTTCCATTTTTCTTTGATCCAACAATGATTATAATTATTCCTGCTTTGATGCTTGCAGGATATGCACAGTATAAAGTTAAACACACTTTTAATAAATTTGATGAAATTCAGATTGATTCAAATGTAAGTGGCGCAGAAGCTGCTAGAAAGATATTATTGAAAAATAATCTGCAAAATGTTGAAATTAGAAAAAGCGATGGTAAATTGAGCGATCATTATGATCCCAAAAATAAAACTTTAAATCTATCATCTGAAGTATATAATAATAATACTGTTTCAGCTGTTGGCGTTGCTGCTCATGAAGTGGGGCATGCAATACAGGATAAGGAAAGTTACAAACCACTTTCTTTTAGAGCTTCACTGGTTCCTGCAGCTAATATTGGTTCTAGTTTTGGAATGCCCTTAGCTATATTTGGGTTTTTCATTAGAGCTGATTTTTTAATAATGACAGGATTTGTGCTTTTTTCTGCAGCGTTTTTATTTCATCTGGTAACTTTACCGGTAGAATTTAATGCCAGCAATAGAGCTATCAGCAGTTTGAAAAGTACTAACTTATTAACTGATAAAGAAATTAAAGGTGTAAAGAAAGTTTTAAAAGCTGCTGCTTTTACCTATGTTGCAACAACACTAGTTGCTCTAGCAAATATGCTGAGGATATTAATTTTAGCTGGTCTGGGTGATGATTAATTGAATAATTTACGTTCTGAAATATTAAAAGCACTGCTTAGAGTTGAAAGTGGAAGTTATTCTAATTTATTATTAGATTCTGAATTAAATAAAATAGATGATCCCAGAGATAAAAATCTGTTTACTGAAATTTTTTATGGAGTGATTAGAAATAAATTATATTTAGATTATATAATTGATAATTTTTCTAAAACTCAATTAAATAAAATGGATAAAGAAGTATTAGTAGGGCTGAGAATTGGGGTTTATCAGCTCTTTTTTCTTGATAAAGTACCTGCAAGAGCCGCAATTTATGAAAGTGTTGAGGCTGTAAAAATAATGCTCCCAGGCAGAAAAAAAGGAGCTGTTTCATTTACAAATGGAGTTTTGAGAAATATTAATAGGAAAAAAGATAAATTAAATTTACCATCTAAAAGTAATAACTCAGAAAAATATTTGTCGATTAAATATTCTTATCCGCTCTGGCTTGTCAAACGTTTTATTAATCAGTATGGCTTTAAGAGGGCGGAAAGAATTTTAAAAGCAGGCAATAAGAGGGCGGAGGTTATTTATCGTCATAACTCTTTGAAAATGCAAAAAGAAGAATTTGAAAAACTTTTAAAAGAAGATGAGATTAAATATAAAAAAACATTTTTAAGTTCTTTTTATAAATTAAAAGAAGTTGATAACCCAGCGAAAACAGAGGTTTTTAAAAGAGGTGGTGCCTATATTCAGGGTACATCTGCTGGCTTGGCTTCATTATTATTAGACCCAAAAGAAAATATGAAAATTTTAGATTTAGCTGCTGCTCCAGGGGGGAAAACTACTCATTTGGCTGCCTTAATGAACAATACTGGTCAAATTACTGCTTTAGATATTAGCCAGAGTAGACTCAATTTAATCAAAGAAAATATAGATAGATTGGGAGTTAAAAACATTACTTTAAAAAAAGCTGATGCAGTTAAATATCAAGATGATCAAAAATATGATAGGATACTTGCAGATTTACCATGTTCAGGTTTAGGACTTATTTCTTCTAAACCAGAGATCAAATGGGAAAAGAGTGAGTCAGTTATTACTAAAATGGCTGCTTTACAATATAAAATTTTAAATAATAATTTAGATAAACTTAAAATTGGTGGCACATTATTATATTCAACCTGTACTTTAAGTCAGGAGGAGAACCAGGATCTTATCAATACAATTTTAAAAGAGAATGATAAATTTAAGTTAGTCGATATCAATAAGAAATTAGAAAAAGTTAGTACGTTGAACCTGAAAAATGATAATAAATATTTAGAACTTTTACCTGGAGAAGTAGATTCGGAAGGCTTTTTCTATGCGTTAATTAAAAAAGTGGAGAGTGATTAAATTTTAATGAAAGATTTAAAAGAACTAAACAGAGATGAGTTAATAGACGAATTTAAAGAAGCTGGTTTTCCATCTTATAGAGGCGAGCAGGTTTTTAACTGGTTATATAAAAATGGAGTTTCTACTACAGAAGAAATGAAAAATATCCCTAAAAAGATGCGTAAATATATAGATGAAAATTATAATTTAAGTGATATAAAGGAAATAGATAGAAGTGTAGCTGTCGATGGAACTGTTAAATATTTATGGGAGCTAAATGATGGCGAAAACATTGAGGGAGTGTATCTTCCTTTTCCCGAATCAGGACGTCACAGTGCCTGTATTTCGACCCAGGTAGGATGTGGACTTGGATGTTCATTTTGTGCAACTGGAATTGATGGTTTGCAGAGAAATTTAACTGCAGGTGAGATTGTAGACCAGGTGATAAAAGTTCAAAAAGATATCAGTGGATCAAATTTTGCTGAGCCAAGATTAAGTAATGTCGTTTTTATGGGGATGGGTGAACCACTTGCCAATTTTGATAATTTGATGAAAGCGGTAGAAATTATTAATGCTGATCAAGGATTAAATATTGGGATGCGTAAAATGACTATTTCTACAGCGGGACTGGTACCAGAAATTAAAAAGCTGGCTCAGGTTAATGATCAGATTGGACTTGCAGTTTCTTTACATGCACCAAATGATCGCTTGAGAAACAAAATTATGCCTATTAACAAAAAATATAGTTTAAATCAACTTTTATCAGCCGTTATTGATTATATTGAAAAAACAGGTAGAAGAGTAACCTTCGAATATGTTTTAATGGATAGTGTTAATGATAGTCCTGAACTTTCTGTGCAGCTGGCTGAACTTTTAAGAGGTATAAATTGTCATGTGAATTTAATACCTGCTAATCCAGTTCCGGAATTGGGTATTGAGCGACCTGTACAAAAGGTGATAGATAGTTTTTACGGGACTTTACAAAGTAATGGGATCCAGGTTACACTTAGAAAAGAAATGGGTACTCAAATAGATGCAGCTTGTGGACAATTAAAAAGAAAAGAGAAGTAGAGTATAAATTAAAGGAGGAGAAAAATGCGGTTTAAAGCTTTAACTGATAAAGGAAATAAACGCAGTCTAAATGAAGATAATTATTATATTGATGAAAAAATAAATTTTTTTATGGTTGCTGATGGTATGGGTGGACATGCTGCTGGAGAAGTAGCCAGCCAGATTGCAGCAAGCTTTACCGCTGATTTTGACTTTGATTTATCAGAGCCTTTAAAAAGTTTGAGCAGCTTAACATATAAGATAAATCAAGAAATAATTAATAAAAGCAGCTCAAATCAAGAATATATGGGGATGGGCACAACTTTTGCAGCTGCGATAATTAAGGATCAAAATATTTATTATATTAACTTAGGGGATAGTAGAATTTATCTTTATAATAAAAATAATAAACAGCTGAAAAAGATTTCTAAGGATCATTCATTAGTAGGTAAGCTGCTTCGAGAAAATAAAATAACAGAAGAGGAAGCTTTTAACCATCCTAAAAAAAATATAGTTACTCAAGCTTTAGGGCTTGAAGAAAATTTAGATTTAGACAAAGGACAGCTTAAAATATCTGAAGATGAATATCTATTATTATGTACAGATGGTCTTTCAGATATGATCAGAAAAAATAAAATTGAAGAAATTTTTTCAGAAAATAATCAAACTGAAGATATTGCTGAGCAGCTACTGCAGGAAGCTCTAGCTAGTGGTGGTTTTGATAATATCACTTTAATAGTAGTTGGTTACAGTGAAGAATAATTATTTTTGGATGATAATTGAGGTGAATTTATGCAGGGTAAGATTTTAAATAATCGTTATAAGATAATAAAAGAAATTGGCCGTGGTGGAATGGCTATTGTCTATTCAGCTCGAGATACTCTGTTGGAAAGAAGAGTAGCTTTAAAAATGCTGCGTCCAGAATATAAATCAGATGATGAATTTATAGATAAATTCAGACAGGAAGCAAGAGCAGTAGCAAGATTATCTCATCCTAATGTTGTAAGTATTTATGATATTGTAGTTGATGAAGAAAGAATATATCTTGTAATGGAAATTGTTGAAGGTAAAACTTTAAAAGATATTATTAAAGAAAGAACTAAACTTTCTATTGCTGAATCATTAGAGATGGCAAGACAGATTGCAGCTGCATTATCAGTAGCCCATGGTAATCAAATTGTTCACTGTGATATAAAGCCTCATAATATAATTTTAAATGACGAGATGGAGGTTAAAGTTACAGACTTTGGTATAGCAAGAGCTGTTAGTAATGCAACTGTAAGAGTAACTGAAACAGTAGTAGGCAGCGCACACTATTTTTCACCTGAACAAGCCAAAGGTGGAGAAATAAAGGCTTACTCAGATGTTTATTCTTTAGGAGTTGTACTTTATGAAATGACAACAGGTGAACTTCCTTTTCATGGAGAAAGCCCGATTTCAGTTGCTTTAAAGCATATACAACAAACTCCAGTTGAACCATCACAGATTAATAATGAGATACCTAAAGAAGTTAATGATTTAATTATGAAAGCAATTTCAAAAGATCCTGCAGATCGTTTTCAGGATGCATCTGAGATGAGGCAGCAGATCACCTATTGTTTAAAAAACCTTAAAAGCAAAACTACTAATAATAACAAAAAAGAAAAATTCAATGCTGATGAAACTAAGGTGATGAAAAAAACGGATTTTGCTTTTTTAAATAAGTCTAAAAATAATAAAAACAAAAACGATGATGGACAGAAAAGTTTAAATAATAAGAATAAAGAAAATGATAAAAGCAAGAAGACTAAAAATGCAAAAGAAATTGATGCTCAAAAATCGGCTGCTAATTTTGATGCTGAAAAAGATAAAAGAAAAAATGAAATAAAAAAAGATAATCAAAAAAGCAAAAATAAAAAGCCATTATATATAATATCTGCTGTAATATTATTTTTTCTGTTAACTATTGGTGGACTATTATTTTTCTTTAACCAATATACTAATGTACCGGTTGTTCAGGTACCTAATATTGAAGGTAAAAATTTAACAGAAGCAAGAAAAATGGCTTCAGAAGTCGGGTTAAATTTATTAGAAAATGAGGAAAGAGTATTTAGTGAAGAACTGCCAGAAAATTATGTAGTAACTCAACAGCCAGCAGCTGGTGAGAGAATAAAACAGAGTCGTCCCTTAAATATAACTGTAAGTAGAGGTCCACAATTAATTGAGATTCCTAGTTTTGTTGGCAATTCTTTAAGAGAGGCTCTACTTGAACTTGATAACCTTTCACTCAGCAGTGGTGATATACAATATATATTTAGGTTATCTGAAGACCCAGGAACTGTAATTAATCAAATTCCCGCTGCCGGGGCTGAAGTTGAAAAAGGAAGTGAAATCACTTTATTTGTTAGCCGTGGAGAAAGAGATATTTCTGTTAGAATGCCAGATTTAACTGGTCTGCAGCAAACAGAAGCTGTTAACTTGATTAGAGATAAGGGACTAAATGTTGGCCAGATTAGTGTAGAAAATTCTAATCGTTTTACTGATGGCCAAGTTATTTCCCAAAGTGTAAGAGCGGGAGAATATTTACCGAAGGGAATTGCTGTAGATTTTGTAATTAGTAAAGGTGCTGAAAATCCTTCTGCAGAAAATTTTCATTTGAATAGAATTTCTATCAATGTTACAGGATCAGAACGCAGAGAAGTTAGAATAGTAATCGAAGATGATAATGGGGAAGAACAAGTTTATCAAGCAATTCATGAGCCGGGCGATAACATTGTGAGAGATATTCAAAGCCAGGGTGAAACAAAACTTAAAATATATTTTGATGATCAATTAATTAAATCAGAAAGTTTTGGGGGATGATAGTTTAAATGAAGGGTATTTTAATTAAGTTGATCGGAGGATTTTTCTTTGTAGCTTCTCCAAATAAGGAGATATACCAATGTAGAATTAGAGGTAAGATTAGAGAAAAAATATACCCAGGCGATTATGTGGAGATTGACAAAGAAAATAAAATTCTTGAGGATTATTATTCAAGAAAAAATTTATTAAAAAGGCCAAAGGTTGCAAATGTTGATCAGGTAGTAATAATGCATTCAGTAAAAGATCCAGAGTTTACACCTTCATTATTAGATAGATTTTTATTGCTTGTAGAAAGTTCTGGTTTTGAGCCTCTGATAGTTATTAATAAAATTGATCAGGCTGATCCTGGTTTTGAAAAAGATTTTGAAGAATATAAAGAAGCAGGTTATGAGGTTTATTTTATAAGCGTTAAAGAAAATACTAATTTAAAAAAACTATTTGATAGATTAAATAACAAAATAAATGTTTTAACAGGACCTTCTGGCTCAGGAAAATCATCATTTTTGAATAAGGTGATTGAGGATGCAGATTTGAGAACTGCTGCTGTCAGTAAGAAATTAAAAAAAGGAGTTCATACAACCAGAATGGTAGAATTATTATCACTTCCAAATCAGGGTTGGGTTGCTGACACTCCAGGTTTTTCCTCAATGGCTAAGGTTGATTTTGAAATTGAACTAGATGATTTATCATGGTATTTTCCCGAAATAGCCAAATATAATAATGCTTGTAAATTTAATGGATGCAGCCACTTACATGAACCGGGTTGTGTTGTTCAGCAGAAAGTTGAAAATGGCGAGATATCTAAGCGGAGATATGAGAGTTACAAACAAATATATAATGAAATAAAAGAAAAGGAGATTAGATACTAATGAAAACAGAATTTGCACCGTCATTACTTGCAGCTGATTTTAGTCAATTAAAAAATCAGATTCAGTTAATTAATGAAGCAGATTATTTACATTTAGATGTAATGGATGGAGTTTATGTGCCCAATATAACATTTGGTCCTGGATTAATAAAGGATATTCGAGATCAAACTGAACTTCGATTTGATACTCATCTAATGATAACTAAACCAGAAAGATATATCAAAGATTTTGTGGAAGCTGGTTCTGATATTTTAACTGTACATTTAGAGGCAACAGATCATATTCATCGTGTGATTCAGATGATTAATGATCAGGGGATAAAAGCAGGAGTTTCTCTAAACCCTGCTACACCTATAGAAAGTTTAGAATATCTTTTGCCAGAACTTGATCAGGTTCTTATTATGTCTGTTAACCCGGGTTTTGGAGGTCAGTCCTATATACCACAGATGACTGAAAAAATTGCTAAACTTAAAAAAATAATAGAAGCTAATAATTATGACTGTAAAATAGAGGTAGATGGAGGAATAAAAAATCATAATTTAAAAGAAATTGTTAATGCTGGAGCAGATATTATTGTAGCTGGCTCAGCAATTTTTGGTGCTGCTGACCCTGCTGAAGCATTAGCAGAAATGAGGAGCATTGCTTCTGATGTCTAAGAAAACAGCACTTCTAATTCTAAATGGGGAATTAGACTTCGGCAGAGAAAAGTTAAGAAAAAAAATAGAAGAATATAAAATAGATAAAATTATAGCAGTAGATGGTGGAGCTAATAATGCTAGAGATGTAGAGATTCTACCTGATCTTATTATAGGGGATCTTGATTCAATAACTGAGCAAAATAAAGAATACTACCAGCAAAATAATGTTGAATTATTAAAATTCCCTGTTGAAAAAGATCAGACTGATAGTGAAATTGCAGTAGATTATTGTTTAAAAAATGGCATAAAAAAAATATTTCTAACAGCTGCTCTTGGTGGTAGAGTGGACCAGCAGCTTGCCAACTTAAATCTTTTAGAATATATAAATGAATTAAATTTAGAAGCAAGAATAATCTCTGAAAAAATAGAAATAGCATTAATTAGCAGCAGTCGGAAATTCGTCGACAAAAAAGGATATAGACTTTCTTTAATTCCACAGAATAAAATTGTTAAAGGAGTTAGTATCAAAGGCTGCAAATATAATTTAGAAAATCATGATATTAAACGCTCCGAAAGCAGAGGAATCAGTAATCTAATCGAAAATAAGCAGGCGGAAGTCACTTTAGAGAGTGGTTTGTTAATTTATGTACTAGAAAAGTTGGAGTAGAGAGCAGTAAAGTAATTGGAGGTAATAATGGATATTTATCAAAAAGCGTTAAAATTACATAGTAAAAATCAGGGTAAAATTGAAATGAAATCTAAAGTTCGGGTTAGAAATAAAGAAGAGTTAAGTCTTGCTTATTCACCTGGAGTTGCAGAGCCCTGTAGAGAAATTAAAAAAGATAAAGATAAAGCATATGAATACACAGCTCGTGGAAATCAAGTAGCAGTTGTTTCTTCCGGAACTGCTGTTTTAGGTCTTGGAGATATCGGTCCCGAAGCAGCCCTACCAGTTATGGAAGGAAAAGCAGTTTTATTTAAAGAATTTGCAAATGTAGATGCATTTCCACTTTGTATAGGCAGCAAAGATGTCGATGAGATAGTTCAATTTGTTAAATTATTAGAACCCACTTTTGCAGGGATAAATCTAGAAGATATTTCGGCTCCTAAATGTTTTGAAATCGAAAAAAGATTAAAAGAAGAAACTAATATGGCAATATTTCATGATGATCAGCATGGAACAGCAGTTGTTGTTCTGGCAGCAGTTATTAATGCCCTAAAACTGGTTGATAAAAATTTAGAGGAGATAAAGATTGTGGTAAATGGTGCAGGTGCTGCAGCCACTGCCGTGTCTAAACTTCTTTTAGATGCAGGCGCCAAAAATTTAATTATTAACGATATAATAGGTATTTTAAATGAAGATAATCTTGATCAATATGATTTACTCAGGCAAAAATTGATTAAAAGAACAAATCCTAAAGGCTTGAGTGGAGGTCTTGCTGAGGCGATTGAAGATGCTGATTTATTTATAGGTCTTTCTGTGGGGGATATTTTAAAAGCAGAAATGGTAAAAAGGATGGCAGCAGATCCTTTAATTTTCGCTATGGCAAATCCGAGTCCTGAAATAAAACCTGAGCTTGCTTTAGAAGCTGGCGCAGCAGTTATTGCAACAGGACGTTCCGATTATCCAAACCAAATCAATAATGTACTGGCTTTTCCAGGTATTTTTAGAGGTGCATTGGATTTAAGAGCTGTAGAAATAAGCGAAGACATGAAAATAGCTGCAGCTGAAGCTATAGCAAATTTGGTAGGAGACAAGCTTGACAAAAAATATATTATACCTGATCCTTTTGATCAAAGAGTAGTACCAGCTGTAGCTTTTGCAGTTGCTAAAAGTGCAGTTCAAAATAATTTAGCAAGAATAGAAATGGATGAGCAGCAAATAAAAAATATAATTTCTAAAAATCTTAAATAACATAAAAGTACTAAAGGGAGAAAAACTTATTTTACTAAGTTTTTCTCCCTTTTTTTATCTAAATCTAAATTAGTAAGCTCTTTCAACTTTACCTGATTTAAGACATTGAGTACACACCTTAATTCTTTTTGGTGATCCATCAACAATTGCTTTAACTTTTTTAAGGTTTGGACGTTGAGTTCTCTTTGTAGAACTTGTAATGTTACGTCCAACTCCTCCTTTTTTCTTAGCTTTACCACGTCTTTGTATGCTATTGGCTGTATTTCCACCTTTACCACAAATCTCGCAGACTCTGGACATAGAAAAACACCTCCTATCTAAAAAATAAATATCCGTCAGATTATATTTTAACATAGATAAACGGTCTTTAGCAAGTTTAATAAAGCAAGTTTTAAAAAAATATAAATTATCAGATGCAGGAAAGTATAAATTTATCTTGAATTAATTAATAACTGAGCAGATAATTAAATTTAGTTTAAATAATTTTATTCTTGCATAGAGACTATATATAAGATAGAATAATTATGTATGAAAAGAGGTGTAAAGAATGGAAAAAGAATTAAAAAATGAACTTGGTAAAATTGTTATTGACGAAGAGGTAATAGCAAAAACAGCTGGAATTGCTGTAATGGAATGCTATGGTCTTGTTGGTATGTCTTCTAGAAGTGTGCAGGATGGTCTTGCAGATCTTTTAGGCTGGGATAATATTAGTAAGGGTGTTGGTGTTGATATTAGTGAAGATAAGGTTCATCTGGATCTAAATATCATTGTTGAATACGGTACTAATATTCATGAAGTGGCTCACAATGTTATGGAGAGAGTTCGCTATACCCTCGAAAATAAAGTTGGAATTGAAATTATAACTATAGATGTTAATGTAAGGGGAGTGAGGGTTGGCGATGCCAATTAATAACGAAAAAATAACTGCAGTAGATGCAGAAGAATTTAAAAATATGATGTTTACATCATTAAACTGGCTAAAAGAGCAAAAATCTTTTATTGATTCATTAAATGTTTTTCCAGTGCCAGATGGTGATACAGGTACAAATATGTATCTAACATTTAAAGAGGCGGTTTCTAATCTTGAAGATAGCAAATATGATAGTGTATCAGATTTGTCTGCTGCGCTTTCAAAAGGGGCTTTAATGGGAGCTAGAGGTAATTCAGGTGTTATTCTGTCTCAGCTGATTAGAGGCTTTGCACAGGCTCTTAAAAACAAGAAAAAGATGAAAGCAAAAGATTTGGCTAATGCTTTAACAAAAGCTTCTGAAATAGCTTATCATGGAGTTTTAAAGCCTGTTGAGGGAACAATTTTAACTGTTTCCAGAGAAGCTGCTGAAAAAGCTGCTGCTGAAGTTGATTCTATTCAAGATATTATAGAATTATTAGAAATTACTATAAAAGAAGCAGAAGAATCGTTAGAACGCACTCCTGAGTTACTTGATGCTTTAAAAGAAGCAGAAGTTGTAGATGCAGGTGGTCAGGGATATTTAATTATTTTAGAGGGAATGTTAAAAGGATTAAAAGGAGAAAAGATTGAATATCACGCTACAGCTGCTCCAGAAAAAAATATCAAAAAGTCGGAAGCTGCAGAAGATATAAAGTTTACCTATTGTACTCAAATGTTAATAGAAATTGACAGTCGAAAATCAAATATTGATAGAACGATAGATAAGATCAGAAAAGATATGCAAAGTTATGGGGATTCAATTATGGTTGTCGGTAGTGATAATGTTATAAAAATCCACATTCATAGTAATCACCCAGGAGTATTGCTGGAGTATGGTTTGAAAAAAGGTAAAGTTTTTGATGTCAAAATTGATAATATGCGCAAACAAAATGAGGAAAAAGTAAAGCGTGAAAATGATGATGAATTTGATCATTCAAAGTTCCATCCCAATTATAGCCACGGTGATTCCTCAGTTAAGTCTGTAGAAAGTGATGAAAATATTGAAACTGAAGCTACAAATAATAATCAACACAAAACAGAAGTTAGTCAAGAAACTGAGACAGAGATCAATGTAGATAAAAATATAGGTATTATTTCAGTAGCTAATGGTGAAGGTATAGTTAATATTTTAACTGAGTTAGGAGTAGATTATGTAATTAAGGGTGGTCAATCAATGAACCCTTCTACCAATGACTTTTTAGAAATAGTTGAAAAAATGAATACAAAAAAGATAATTATACTTCCTAATAATAAAAATATTATTTCTGCAGCTAAACAGGTATCTGAATTAAGTAAAAAAGATATTGCAATAATTGAAACCAGATCTATTCCTCAAGCTGTAACTGCTTTAATGGCTTTTGATGATCAACTACAGCCAGCTGAGTTAAAAGAAAGAATGGAATCTGAAATTAAAAATGTAAAGACGCTTGAGATTACTCAGGCAGTTAAAAATTCTAAGGTGAATGGTCTTGAAATACAAAAAGATCATTATATAGGTTTAAAGAATGGAGATATTTTGGTTAGTGCTGATACTGAAAGGGAAACAGTAAAGAAATTATTAAATGAAGTTGCTGAAGACGAAGAATTAGTCACAATCTACTATGGGGAAGGAGTAACAGCGGCTGAAGCAGAAGAAATCAAAAAAATTATGGAAGAAAATTTTGACTTTGATGAAATCGAAGTTTATCCTGGTGGACAGCCACTATACCCCTTTATTATTTCATTAGAATAGGATGTGTTAAGATGATTGCTTTAGTAACTGATAGCACCTGTGATTTACCTGCTGAAATCATTGAAAAATATTCGATAGAAATTGTACCATTAACTGTACATTTTAAAGATGATACTTATTACGACAAAATTGATCTTGAGAATGAAGAATTTTTTTCAATGATGGAATCTGCTGAAGAACTACCCACAACTTCTCAGCCATCTGTAGGACTATTTATAGACAAATATCAAGATTTAGCTGATAAATATGATGAGATTATTTCTATTCATATATCTTCTGCCTTAAGCGGGACAATTGAGTCTGCGAGATTAGCTGCTGCTCAAACAGAGGACATTAAAATTGAAATAATAAATTCTAAATCAACTACAACAGGACTTGGGTTTTTGGTTTTGCTGGCAGCAAAGATGATAGAAGAAGGAAAAAATATAAAAGAGATTAAATCAACTCTTGAAAAAGAAAGAGAAAAATTAACTATTTATTTCACAGTTAGTGAATTAACTTATCTAGAAAAGGGAGGTAGAATTGGAAAAGCTCAGGCTTTTTTGGGCAGTATTTTCAATTTCAATCCAATTCTAGAACTTTCTGCTGCAACAGGCGAAATAACTCCTAAAGAAAAAATTAGAGGTTATAAAAAAACAAACCAGAAAATGGTTGAGTTAGCATTAGAAGCTGCTGAAAATAGTGATAATGTAAATTTTGCCTATATATATGGTAAAAATAGTGATAATTATCAGCAGTTAAAAGAATTGTTTGAAGCTGAGCTTCAAAATCAACCTAAATATGATTATCATATTTTAGAAAATAAAATTGGAACTGTATTAAGTTCTCATACAGGCCCACTGGTTTATGGAATAGTAATTTATAGAGGAGAATTATTAGGAGAATGAAATTAAAACTTTCAGATGAAGTGCAATTTATTAAAGGTGTTGGGCCCAGATGGGCCGAGCGCCTTTCCAAATTAGAGATTAAAACTGTAAAAGATCTCCTTTATTACTTTCCTCGAGAATATGAGGACCGCAGCCAAATAAGTCAAATAAAATATACAGCTGTAGGAGAAAAAGCTAATTTTAGAGTTGAAGTATTAAAGGTTGAATATCAAAAAATACGTAATAAGCTTGACCTATTAAGAGTGACTTTCTCTGATGGCAGTGATGTAGTAAATGGAATTTGGTATAATCAATCTTATCTTCGTGATCAATTTAATAAAGGTGATAAATATATAATTAGCGGCAAAATAAGTGAGAAAAACTGGAGGAAGTATAACAGAAAAGAAATCAATAATCCAGTTTATGAAAAATTGGATTCTGAGGCTTCAGTTTTAAATACTGGTAGAATTGTTCCTGTTTATTCTTTAACAGAAGGTTTAACACAGAGACGTCTGCGTAGAATTATTGCTAATGCTATAAAAAGTCATGCCTCACTGCTTAAAGATCAGCTGCCTCAATTTATATTAAAAAAATTTAAATTTCCTAATTTAAAGACTTCAATTCTTGGAATGCACTTCCCCAAAAATCAAAAACATCAAAAAGTTTCACGCAGACGCTTAGCTTTTGAAGAATTTTTCTATCTGCAGCTCTATGCTTTGGAAGAAAAGAAAAAATATAATGAATTAAAAGGTATAAAACACGAATTTATAGCTGCTGAAAATAAAAAAATTTTAGAAGAACTCGAATTTGAGTTAACTTCTGCGCAGAATAGAGTTTGGTCTGAGATAAGAAAAGATATGGAATCTGAACTAACAATGTCCAGACTGCTGCAGGGTGATGTAGGATCTGGTAAGACTATTGTTGCAGCTTTAGCTTTACTAGAAACGATGGCAAATGGTTATCAAGGGATATTTATGGCTCCTACAGAAATATTGGCAGAACAGCATTATTTGAATTTTAAAGAACTTTTAAGTAAATTTAATTACAAAATTCATCTTTTAACAGGAAGTGTTAAATCATCTGAACGCAAAAATATAGAAACGGAAATTGAAAAGGGTAATAGTGATTTAATAATCGGGACCCATGCACTTTTTCAGGAAAGTTTAAATTATGATAAGCCGGGTTTAATTGTAATTGATGAACAGCATCGATTCGGTGTAGAACAGCGACACAGTCTCAAAGAAAAAGGAGATAATCCTGATTTATTAATTATGACAGCTACTCCAATTCCAAGATCAATGGCAATGTTGATTTATGGTGATTTAGATTTGTCTGTAATTGATGAAATGCCGCCAGGCAGGAAAAAAATTGCTACTTTTTGGCGGAGAGAAAATAGAAGAAAAAAAATTTATGAATTTGCAAAAGAAAAAATTGATGAAGGAAGACAGTCCTATATAGTCTGTCCTTTAATTGAAAAATCAGAAGAAATGCCAAAACTGATTTCTGCTGAAGAATTATATAAAGACTTAAATTCAGGTTTTTTTAAAGATTATAAACTAGCTCTACTTCACAGTTCAATTCCAGCTGACGAAAAAAAAGAAATAATGGAAAATTTCAGAGATGGAAAAATTGATATTTTAATTGCAACTACTGTGATTGAAGTTGGTGTCGATGTTAGTAATGCCAGTATTATGATCATTGAAAATGCAGAAAGATTTGGCTTGGCTCAACTTCATCAGTTAAGAGGTAGAGTTGGTAGAGGTAGATATCAATCATACTGTATATTAATATCTAATCCACCTGGAGAAGATTCAGCTCATCGCTTAGAAATCATGTGCAAAAGCAACAATGGTTTTTTAATTGCAGAAGAAGATTTGAAAATGCGTGGACCAGGAGAATTTTTTGGCACCAAACAACATGGAATAGATGACTTAAAAGTAGCTAGTTTAATTGATGACCAAGAGCTTTTAGTAAAAGCTAGAGATGAAGCAGGAATAATAGTAAAAGATAAAAATTGGCAGCAGAAGTATAAAGAAATAGCCGAAATTATTTCAAGAATAGAATTAAAGATTTAATAATGTTTGGAGGAGTTTATTAATGAGAATTATTGCCGGTAGGGCTGGTGGTTTAAAGCTGAAAAGCCTTAAAGGGAGAGATGTACGTCCTACTTTAGACAGAGTAAAAGAATCAATGTTTAATATTATAGCTTTTGATTTACCCGGAGCTGAGGTTTTAGATTTATTTTCTGGTTTTGGCAGTTTAGGGATTGAAGCTCTTAGTCGTGGTGCAGCAAAGTCTGATTTTATAGAAATAAATAAAGACCATCTTAAAGTGATTGAGCAGAATCTAAAAAAAGCCAAACTTTTTGATTTGGCAAAACTTTATAATCAAGATGTTTATTTATATCTTAAAAATTGTAGTCAAAAATATGATATTATTTTTATGGACCCACCATATCAAAAAGATATGAGTGCTGAAGCTATAGAATTAATTATTGAAAATGATTTATTAAAAGCAAAAGGATTAATTATTAGTGAAAGATCTGAATCAGAAAAAGTAGAAGAATATGAAGAATTAAAAATTATAAAAAACAAAAAATATGGAAATTCTTTGATAGTTATTTATCAATTAAACTAATAGACTTAATAATAAGGGGAAGGTAGAATGACAAAAAAAATTGTATATCCTGGAAGTTTTGATCCTGTTACAAATGGTCACTTAGATATTGTAGAAAGAGCTGCAAAAATTTTTGATGAGGTTATAGTTTCAGTTTTTTGTAATCCTAATAAAGAACCTGTCTTTACAATGGATGAGAGAGTAGAGATGTTAAAAAAATCAACTAAAGATTTACATAATGTAAAAGTAGATTCTTTTTCTGGTTTGACTACTAAATATGTACATTCCATAGGGGGAGAGGCGATTTTAAGGGGTTTAAGAGCTGTTTCTGATTTTGAGGGAGAATTCCAAATGGCTTCAATGAACAAGCATTTAGATGAGGAAATTGAAACTATCTTTTTAATGACTGATACCAAATATGCTTTCTTAAGTTCTAGTGTAATTAAAGAAGCAGCCTATTTTAATGGTAATATTAGAGAGCTTGTCCCTGATTTTGTTTATCAAAAACTAAGAAATAAGTTTAAGGCTAAAAAATAGAGGTGAATGTTTTTGAATTTAACTATTTTTTTAAAACTTGTAGAAATTCAAACTAAAATAGCAAGTTTTACTCCTTTTTTAATGGGGAATTTATATTTATTCTATCACTATGCTAATTTTAAAATAACAAATTTTATTTTAATGTTTTTTTCTTTACTCTGTGTTGATATGGGAACTACAGTTGTCAATAATTATCAGGATTATTTAAGAGCAGAAAAAAAAGAGGGCTATAATTATGAAAAACATAATGCTATTGTTAATTATAATTTGAGCAAAAAAACCGTAAAAAAGACAATTCTAATCCTTTTTTTACTGGCAATAGTGTTTGGTTTACTTCTTTATTTGAATACAGATGTTATAGTTTTAATAATTGGTTTTATATCATTTGTTATTGGTATTTTATATACATCGGGGCCAGTTCCCATTTCAAGAACTCCTTTAGGAGAAATATTTTCCGGACTTACTATGGGATTTTTTATTACTTTTTTAGCAATCTATATTCATAATTTAAATTTGATCAATATTTTCATTAAATTCAACTCGATGGTTATTGATTTACAATATCTTTCGATTTTAAAAATATTTATTTTTTCGATGCCTTTGATTTTTGGAATAGCCAATATTATGCTGGCAAATAACATTTGTGATATTGAAGATGATAGAGAAAACAACCGCTATACACTGCCAATATATATCTCGCGCAGCAGCAGCCTTAAACTTTTTAGATATTTATATTATTTATCTTATTTAAGTATAATTATTTCTGTTATTTTAAATATTTTACCTTCAATTTCTTTATTTGCATTATTATCCTTTGTCAAAGTCAACCAAAATATTAATAAATTTGAGAAAAAACAGAGTAAAAAAGATACATTTGTATTAGCTGTTAATAATTTTATGGTTATAAATTATTCAACAGCATTTACTATAATTTTAGCTATAATATTATAAAAAGGAGCAATTATTATGACTTTATTAGGCAATATAATTTGGTTTATTTTTGGAGGATTAATTGAATCTATATTTTGGTTTATTGCTGGTCTTTTATCTTCAATAACAATTATAGGTATTCCGATTGGAAAACAGTGTTTCAAAATGGCTAAAATGCAGATAGCACCATTTGGTAAAGAAATTGTAGAAAAAAACAACTCTGCAATAGGCTTAGTTGCAAATATTATCTGGATTATTGTATTTGGATGGGAACTGGCTTTAGCTAATTTGATTTCAGCTTTAATATTTGCTGTTACGATTATTGGAATTCCTTTTGCTAAACAAAGTCTTAAGCTTGCCTATTTATCATTAATGCCTTTTGGAAAAGATATTCGAAAAACAAATTAAGAGGTGTTATAAAATTGCAGACACAAAAATGTGCACTTGTTCTTGAGGGTGGAGGAATGAGAGGTGCTTTCACAGCTGGTATTATTGATTATTTTTTAAGAAATGGAATTTATTTTGAACATGTTATAGGTGTTTCGGCTGGGGCTAATAATGGAGCAAATTATACAAGTCGTCAGCGTCTGCGTAATAAAAAGCTTTTTACCGAATTAGTTGAAGATGAAAGATATATGGGGGTTAAGAATTTAATTAAAGAGGGTAATTATTTTGGGATGGATTTTTTGTTCCATCAACTTCCACATGAAATTCTACCCTTTGATTACAATAGCTTTAGAAATTCAAATACTAATCTTAAAGTAGCAGCTACTGAATGTGAGAGTGGAGAGGTTAAATTTTTTTCGCCTCAATATTTTGATCAATTAAGTAAAGTTGATAAAGTATTTAAAGCATCGAGCAGTTTACCTCTGGTTTCAAAGCCGGTAGAAATTGATAACAAACTTTATTTGGATGGCGGAATAAGAGACTCTATCCCAGTAAAAGAAGCAGTAAATGATGGTTATCAAAAAGTGGTTGTTATTTTGACTAGGGAAAAAGGATATAGAAAAACACCTGTGAAAGCAAAATTTTTATTAGATTTATTTTTACATGAATATCCTAATTTAGTTGATGATTTAAAAACAAGACATGAGGTATATAATGAAACTTTAGATTATATTTTAAAAAAAGAAAAAAACAATGATTTTTTTGTTTTTAGACCAAAATCAATCGAAATCAATCGCTTTAGCAAAGATGCTGAACAGCTGGAAGATATTTATGTTTCAGCTTCTAAAATGGCTGAAGCTCGTTCTGAAGAATTAAATAAATGGTTAAAAGAAATTAAGGAGTAATCTGTAGCTATGGATTTATCATTTGATAATAGTATAACAGCGAAAGTAGTAAAAGCAGTCGCAGAGTTTGATTTAATAAATGATGGAGATAAAATTGCTGTTGGTCTTTCTGGTGGAAAAGACAGTACATTTTTACTTTTGATTTTAAAATTATTCAATCTGCATTTTAAAAAGGATTTTATTCTAGAGGCGGTTCATGTAGATCCTGGTTTTAATAGCTCTACAGCTAATAAATTGAAAATATTAGCCGCTGATTTAGATCTTAAAATCAAAATTATTGATACCAATATTTCTGATTATATAGAGGATGATGAAGAGGAAAATCCTTGTTCTAAATGTGCTCATTTTAGAAAAGGAGCTATGATTAGTTATTTAAAAAAGAATAATTTTAACAAATTAGCTTTTGGCCATCATTTAGATGATGCTGTAGAAACATATTTAATGAGTATTTTTTATTCTGGACAATTAAAAACTTTACAAGCTAAAAGATATTTAAGTAAAAATAAGATTGAAATAATTAGACCTTTAATTTACCTTAGAGAAAATGTGATAGCAGAAAATATAGCAGATCAAGAAATTTCGCCTTTGAAAAGCGGCTGTCCTTATGATGGAAATACTGGCAGATCAAGAATAAGAAAAGAATTTGAAAAATATTTTGAAGATGATTTATTATTTTCAAATTTAGTATCTGCTATGAGAGATAAAGAAAATAGGGAATTATGGCCTAAAAAAATTAATAATGAATTTCTAACTGAAAAAATGAAAAATTATTGGAAAAAAGGATAGTGTTATTAATGTCAGATTCAAAAAATATAGGACTTTCAACTCAGAAATCAAGCTATAACCAAAAGAAAATAGATGCAATTTACAAAAATTCTCCTATAGTTTATATTACTTGGGATAAAAATGGGAAAATTATTGATTTAAACCAATATGCAGTTGAACTTTTGGGTTGTGAAAAAAATGAAATTATAAATAAGGAATTTATTCCAACTATAATTTCAGAAAAAGATAGAAATCTCTGGTTTAAATGGCAAGAAGGGAAAATGAATTGTCTCCCTGATAATTTTAGAAGTCATTTGATTAGAAATGATGGGACAACAATTAACTGTATTTGGAATAATGTAGAAATTAAGAAAGACGAAAATACCATAGAAATAATTTCTATAGCTAAAAATTTAACTAAAAATGTTGAGCATGAAATAGAAATGTTTAAATTAGTAAAAGCAATTAATGAAACTGATAATTGGGTAGTTATTACTGATGCTGAGGGAGTTGTCGAATATGTAAATACAACTGTTAAAGAAATAACAGGTTACAGTAGAGATGAAGTGATAGGAGAAAAACCTTCTCTATTTAAATCAAATAAACATAATGACAGGTATTTCAAAAATTTATGGGAAACAATAAAAGCCGGTAAAGTGTTCAATGATGTAATTATCAATCAAAAGAAAAATGATGAATATTTTTATTCTGAGCAGACGATAACCCCAATTAAGAATAATAATAATGAAATAATTAATTTTATTTCTGTAGGTAGAGACATCACTCAGAACAAAAAGTTACTAAAACAGATTGAATATATATCTAATTATGACCTGATATTTGGTTTACCAAATAGAAGTTATATTGAGAGTAAAATTGATAATTTAATTGAAGCCAATAAAAGGGAAGAAAAAATTGCTGTTTTAGTTATTAAATTTGATAAGATAAAACATTTAAATGATATTTATAATAATTCAAATAATGAAAGAACATTAATTAATTTAATTGCGGATTTAATAAATTTACATATAAATGATAAAAATAATTGTGTAAAAATTGATGAGAATAATAGTTTAGCATATTTAGGTGGAGATAATTTTGCTCTAATTATTAATGATATTAAATCAACCAATGAAATTTATAATATAGTCAAGAAAATTCTGGAATTATTTACTGATACTATTAATTATAATAAAGAAACTTTTATGCTAAATTCGAGAATAGGAGTTGCAGTTTATCCAGATGACTCTAAAAATGCTAAAAATTTAGTTTCAAATTCTGAAGTCGCTCTGATAAATATTAAAAATAATGATTATGCATTTTTTAATCAAGAAATGAATACGCAAATAAGAAAATTCAATAAAATGGAAGCAAGATTGGATAAAGCAGTAAAAAATGATGATTTTTTAGTCTACTATCAGCCATATTATAAAAGAAGTGACCATAGTTTGTTTGGAATGGAAGCATTGCTTAGATTGAAGGATTCAGACCAAGGAATTATTTATCCTTCAAAATTTATTCCTATTTTAGAAAGTTCACAATTAATAAAAAAAGTTGGTTTAATTGTAATTTCTAAAGTTGTTAACTCTTTAAAAAAGTGGATTCAGAGTGGATATCAAGTTGTACCAATATCTATTAATTTATCTCCAAAGCAGATTGAAGATAGTAAACATCTGCAGAAAATATATCAGATTATTGATAATAGTGGTATTAATAACTCTTTAATAAACTTTGAAATTACAGAGTCAAGTGCAATGAGTGATGTAGATCACAGTTTAAAAGTAATGAAAAAAATGAAAGAAAAGGGCTTTTCTATTTCAATCGATGATTTTGGGACAGGATATTCCTCCCTTAACTATTTGCAAAAATTCCCTTTAGATTATTTAAAAATAGATATATCTTTTATCAGAAACATGACTAAAAATGATGACGGTAAAAATATTGTTGAATCAATAATTAATATTGCTCATTTACTTAATTTGAAAACTATTGCTGAAGGAGTAGAAAAAGAAATTGAAGTAAAAGAGCTAAATCGAATGAACAACGATTATATTCAGGGCTATTATTTTTCTTATCCAATGCCGGAATCTAAAATTGGAAAAATTTATAGATAAAAAAAGACCGCTGTCAATTTGACAGCGGTTTATTAACTATATGAATAGATTTTTTTAGACTAAATTACTTCATCCGCTTTTTTACCAATGATGCTCACAATTAAGTATAAAACAACTAGACCTAAAGGTAATAAATAAACAGCTGAAAAACCGAAACCTGCAGGTAAGAATCCAAATAAAGCAGCAACTAAACCTACTGTTAGGGCATATGGCATCTGGGTACTAACATGATCCATATGATCTACAGCCGAAGCAGTTGATGACATAATAGTTGTATCTGATATTGGAGAACAGTGATCTCCCATTACACTTGCAGTTAAAACTGCAGCAATAGTTGGTAACATTGGAATGCCAATTGAATTAGCCAATGGAATAGCCAGAGGCATTACAATTGCAACTGTACCCCAGGAACTTCCGATTGTAAAAGCTATAAAAGCTGAGAAAATAAAAATCATTAAAGGAACAATTTCAGGTATTATATTACCTTCTAAAATTGAAACTAAATAATTTGCAGTTCCTAAATCCTCAGTAATACTTCCAATTGACCATGCTAAAACAAGTATCAAACAAGCAATAAACATTGATTTAGCTCCATCAATCCAGCCATCTACAGTTTCACTTATGTTAAGGATTCCTTTTGCAAAAGATAAAATTCCAGCAATAAAACTACCAGAAATCGCAGCCCAAAGCAGAACAATACTTGCATCTGCGTTTCCAAAAGCATCTCTAATAGAAGTTCCAGCCTCTAAGCCACCTCCATTGTACCAGAGACCAATTAAAGTAACTAAAATAACACCAATTATAGGTAAAAATGAATTTGCAAAAGTAAAACTTTCACCTTCTGGTTGCTCAATTTCTTCCATCTCCTGTGAAACCATTGGAGTGGAGCCGGGTCTTAAAGTTTCTCCAGTTGAACGGGCTCTTTTTTCTGCTTTTAGCATAGGCCCATAGTCTTTAGCTGTAAAAATAATAATTAAAGCAAAGCCCAGAGCAAAGATACTATAAAAACGATAAGGAATAGTTTGAACAAAAGTTCCATAAGCATTCATTTCTAGTCCTAAAGAATCAAATCCATCTTTAATTACACCAACTTCAAAAGCAATCCAAGTTGAAATTGGTACAATACTAGAAACTGCAGCAGCAGTTAAGTCAACAATAAAAGCCAATTTTTCTCTAGATATTTTCATTTTATCAGTAATTGGACGCATTGTATTTCCAACAATTAAAGTATTTGCATAATCATCAAAAAAGATAAGTACACCCATTAACCAGGCAGCAAACTGAGTTTTAACTACTGAATTAGCTTTTTTTGCAACATATTCACCAATTGCAATAATTCCACCTGATTTGTTAATTATTCCGATCATTCCACCCATTGCTAGTAAAAATAAAATAATTCCAGCATTCCAAGAATCTGCAAGTGAAGCTAAAATGTAATCATCTAATGTATGCATAAAAGCAAACAGAGGATTATAGGCATTTGTAATTAATGCACCTGCAAAAACTCCTAAAAATAGTGATAATACAACTTGTTTACTCCACCAGGCTAAAATAATTGCAAGTAGTGGTGGTAGCAGAGAAATAATACCATAACTTTCCATAATAAAGCCTCCTAGTTTTTTGTTTTGATTAGTAACTAATTTTAAAGGCATAAAAAATACCCGGCGATATGCCGGGTTAATAGCAAAAATCGCCTCATCTTCTTTAAACTGACATGAGATAGCACAACATAATAAAAAATTATTATGACAGTTCTGCATATTTTATATACAGCCCCAGTGGTATTTTTGAACCAATAAAAAAACCACTTCGGCAGAAAAACCTTTCACTTTTAATTTAAAATCCTGGTTCTGGATAAACTCAAAAGTTACTGATCTTTTCTGCACCTCTACCTCATCAGCTGATGAGGTATTTTTTATGATTAGTTAAATTTCTAATCAATCTCAAATATTTAATTTATATAAATTATAACTTAGTAAATAATTTATGTCAAGGAATCCGAGAAAAATTTTGCATTAAAGAGTATTTATAATATATAATAGTAATGCTGGTTAAAAAAAATTGAAATAAAAAGGAAGATATATATGAGAAATAAAAATTCAAAAAAGTTTTATTCTAGACTAATTGGAATAATTTTAATTATATTTGTGGTAAGTCATTTTTTCCCTGTTTCATACCAGGTGATGGAACCAGGAATTGCAACAGAATTATCACCAATGATTGAAGTAAAAGATGGATACCAAAATGAAGGAGAATTTTTATTAACTGCGGTCAGCAGTAAACGGGCTATGGCCTGGGATTATTTTTATATTTCTCTTTTTTCACCTGAAGATAAGGAATTAACATCAATAGCTGATCAGCTTCCCGAAAATATGGATATGAACGAATATATAGAGTTAATGGCTGAGCTAATGGAAGAAAGTAAACTTCAGGCACAGGCAGTAGCTTTTAGGCAGGCAGGGTTCGAAGTTGAGGTATCTGGTGAAGGTGCTGAAGTAGTTGAAGTTTTAGAAACAGGATCTGCTTATAATAATCTAAAAAAAGGTGATTTGATTAAAGCAGTTGATGATAAAAAGGTTGAGATGGCTGCAGATGCTGTAAATATAATTAAAAACAGAGATATTGGTGACAAAGTAGAAATAAAAATTTTACGAGATGAAGAAGAATTAACATTTAATCTAGAAACTTTAGAACTTGAGGGCAATAAAGGAAATCCATCAATTGGAGTTTTGATTAGTTCTAAAGGTTTAGAATATGATATTCCAGGCGAGGTAAATTTTAAAACTGAAAATATAATTGGTCCTTCAGCTGGCAGTGTTTTTACAATGGAAATCTATAATCAATTAATTCCAGAAGATATTACTAATGGCCGCAGGATAGCGGGAACCGGTACTGTTAGCTTAGATGGTAAAATTGGTCGAATAGATGGAGTTAAATATAAAATAATGGCGGCAAAAGAAGCAGGAGTAGATTTATTTGTTGTGCCTACGGAAAATTATGAAACAGCGGCTGAATATGCTGGTGAATTAGAGCTGCTTGAGGTTAAAACAATTTCTGATATTATAAATTATCTGGAAAAAGATATTAAATTTTAATTAATTTCTGATGAAAATCTCTGCGGGATTGACTATGCTCTAAATTTTGATAAAGAAGTGCATAAAGATCACTTGCCAGTAAATCATAGCTTAGAGATAGATTTAGAGCTTGATCATCATTTATATTAATTGTATTAATTTTTTCAGCAGGATTAATAATTATTTCTGTTTCAGATTCAGATTGCAGTTTAGATAGCAAATATTCTTTACCTTTTTTAACCCCGAGAACTCTTAAATAGTGAGGAGCATTAGTTTCCACTAGATTAATTTTTGCAGCTTTCATTGAAAAATAAATCTGCAGTATTTTTCTCTTAACTCTAGTTTCTGTTAAATTTTTAGTTTTTAAAGAGTTTAAAAACTTTTCTGGGTTAAATTCAGCTGCTGCTTTTTCGATAAAACGATTTTCTAAGCCGTTAGCAACACCCTTATATTTTTTTAGATCTTCAGCTTTTAAACGTCTTATTAAATCAATTGTTTTTAATATAATTTGATTTTGAGAATCACTTTTAACAAATCTTCCTGATTCAATTTCATTTTTTAAGATATTCCATGATTTTTCTGGCATTAACTTTTTACTAGCGCTTAATGCCTCTTTTTGTGGCCGATTATTGATTAAATTTCTAATCAAAGAAGCACTTGCATAGTTTTTATTGACTTCCTGACTGTAATAATCTGTTCCCACTCTTTTAATAGTGTGAGCTTTAATCTTAGAATTCAAACGCAATAAGGATTTTAAATATTCTATAGCAAGGATATTATTAGGAGCTGCTAATATTTTTCTTATTTTTTCTGGATCAACTTTTTTTAATTCATTATAACTTTGATAGGTATCAAGTAGTGCTTTGCGTCTAGCGGTCGGGAAATTAAATCCTTTTTTTAAATAATTTTGTAGTGCTTTTTTGAAATCTGGACTTTCATTAATTAAAGCCAAAGCAATGGCTGATATGATTTCTATATTACCTGCTTCACTTCCAAAGACAATAGAGTCTACAATATTGCTTTTGTCTAAACTTAAGATAGAATAATAGGCAAAGTATTCAGCACTGCGAATATTATAAATTAAAGGAAGCTCAATTACCAGATCAGCACCACAGCTTAAAGCCTGTTTGGTTCTGGCCCATTTATCAAGAATAGCGGCATCTCCACGCTGAGTAAAATTACCACTCATGATGACTATTAGATTATCATTTTCCGTAATTTTTTTGCTTTGATTAAGATGATATTGATGGCCATTGTGAAAAGGATTATATTCAACTATTAATGCAGTTGTCTTCATAAAGCAACACCTCAATTTTAATCGAATTTTATCAATATATTGATAATTTACATAAAAGTTTTACTTTTCGAACTTCTTTTAATAAAAAAGGATTTGGAACTTTAACACAGTATTATATATATAATAGCAAATATATATAGAAAGAACAAATAAGTTATTTTTCAAAATACGGGGGAGGAAATTTTAAATGGATGTAATTAAGAATTTTAAGGAAAAAGCTGCTTCTGATTTAAAGACAATTGTTTTTGCCGAAGGTGAAGATGAAAGAATAATTAAAGCCGCCGCAAAAATAGAAGCAGAAAAAATTGCTAAGATTATAATTTTAGCAGATACTGAATCTATCAAAAATGATGCAAAAAAGTATGGTGTTGATCTAAGTGGTATTAAAATTATTGATCCTGAAACTTCTGACTATGTTTCAGAATTTACAGATGAGTTTTATGAACTAAGAAAACACAAAGGGATTAGTAAAGAAGATGCAGAAAAAGCAATTAAAGATCCAATGTATTTTGGAACAATGATGATTTATACTGGAAAAGCAGATGGAATGGTTGCTGGGGCAGCTAACCCGACTGGTAATGTATTAAGACCCGCTTTCCAAATTGTTAAGACTGCAGAGGGGATTTCAACAGTCTCAAGTGCGATTATAATGGTCTTAAAAGATAAATCATTTGGAGAAGAAGGGGTACTGGTTGTTTCAGATTGTGCAGTAAATCCTGAGCCAAACTCAGAACAGTTGGCAGAAATTGCAATTGCTACAGCTGATACAACTGAGAGATTATTAGATTTTGAACCTAGAGTAGCAATGCTTTCATTTTCAACTATGGGCAGTGCTAAACACGAAAACGTAGATAATGTTAGAAATGCAGTAGAAATAGCGCATGAAAATGCACCTAATTTGAAAATTGATGGTGAAATGCAGGTTGATGCGGCATTGGTTGAAAGTGTAGGCAGCAGAAAAGCTCCAGATAGTAAGATAGCCGGTAAAGCAAATGTATTAATTTTCCCTGATCTACAATCAGGTAACATTGGCTATAAGCTAGTCCAGAGACTGGCAGGTGCAGCTGCAGTAGGACCAATTTTACAGGGCCTTGCAGCACCGATTAACGACCTTTCTCGAGGCTGTTCAATAGACGATATTATTAACTTAACAGCAATTACAGCGGTTCAAGCTCAAAGTGAATAAATAATTACATATAATAAATTTTAATAGGAGGTAAAGAATGAAAATACTTGTAATTAATAGCGGCAGCTCATCTTTGAAGTATCAGTTGTTTAATATGGAAACAGAAAATGTATTGGCAAAGGGTCTTATCCAAAGAATAGGAATTGATGGATCATATTTAGAGTATGAAAGTGGAGAAGGGGAAGAAATAGTAATTGAAAAAGATATCCCTAACCATAAGGTGGGAATTGAGTTATTAATTGAAACCTTAATCTCAAAAAAACATGGTGTATTGGCAAACATGGATGAAATTGAGGCGGTCGGACATCGAATTGTTCATGGTGGAGAAGCTTTTGCAGAGTCTACAATAATTGATGATCAAGCAATAAAAAAATTAGAAGATGTAGCAGATTTAGCTCCTTTACATAACCCTCCAAATATTATGGGGATTAAGGTTTGTCAAGAATTAATGCCTGATAAACCACAAGTTGGAGTATTTGATACAGCATTCCATCAGTCTATGCCGGAAAAAGCTTATATTTATGCTCTTCCTTACGAATATTATGAGAAATATGGTGTAAGAAGATATGGCTTTCACGGAACTTCCCATGGTTATGTTGCTAAAAGAGCTGCTAAAATGATGGATCAAGATTTATCTGAACTTAAAATCATAACCTGTCATTTAGGTAATGGTGCTAGTGTAGCTGCAGTTAAAAATGGTAAATCTGTAGATACAAGTATGGGTTTAACTCCACTTGAGGGTTTAGTGATGGGAACAAGATGTGGAGATATTGATCCAGCGATTATTCCATTCCTTCTGGAAAAAGAAGATATGACGCCTTCAGAGATTGATAATATTTTGAATAAAGAAAGTGGATTGCTTGGAGTTTCTGGTGTCAGCAGTGATTCCCGTGATGTTGAAGATGCAGCTGCAGAAGGTAATCATCAGGCAGAAATTGCGCTTGAATTATTTGATTACAGGGTTAAAAAATATATTGGTGCTTATACAGCGGCAATGGGTGGAGTTGATGCAATAGTCTTCACTGCAGGTATAGGTGAAAATTCGATTGATACTCGAGCAAATATTTTAAGTGGGCTTGAATATTTGGGAGTTGAACTTGATAAAGAAGCTAATGATTGTCGCGGAAAAGAAGTTTTGATTTCTACAGATGATTCTAAAGTTAAAGCTATGATAGTTCCTACAAATGAGGAATTAGTAATTGCTAAAGATACAATGGAACTGGTAAAATAAAAATTTTTCTTGACAGTCTAGGCTACTTTTTATATAATAAAACGTGGCTATTTACAGGGGTGATCAAATAAATTGTATATAAACCTCAGTGATTTAAAAGAAATCGGAGGCAGAAAAAATGTCTCACTGGAGCTTGAATTTCCGGATCTAGAATTTGTAGATCGGGACATAAAAATAAAAGATTCTGTTCAGCTTGATCTAGAAATCTATAACACTAGAGATTCATTTGTTGTTAAAGGTATATTAGAAGCTGAGTTAATTTTAAGCTGCAGTCGTTGTTTAAAAAAGTATAGTTCTCCAATTAAATTAGATATTTCTGAAGATGTTATGAAAAGTGAAATGGAAGACGAGGAAGAACTATATTTAGACGATATTATTGTGGATAATATTATTCTATCCTTACCAATGAAGCCTCTTTGTTCTGAAGATTGTAAAGGGATCTGTCCTGAATGCGGTCAGAATTTGAATGAAGGAGAATGTGACTGTGAGGTAGAAACAGTAGATCCTCGTCTGGCAAAACTTAAAGAATTTTATAATGATAATGAATAATTAAAGGAGGTGTATAGGATGGCTGTACCAAAGAAACGGACTTCTAAAACACGTAAGAGAAAAAGACGTACTCATAAGAAATTAACTGCGCCTAGTCTTACAGAATGTTCAAACTGCCATGAAAAGATTTTACCTCATCATGTATGTCCAGAATGTGGACACTATGATGGCAAAAAGGTGAGTAAAAATTAAATTATTTAGATAAACAGAGATCTCGAGCTTAGAGATTCTCTGTTTTTTTCTTGCCATAAACTTGCAATTGACCGACGGTTGAGATATAATGTTTTCCAAATGATAAAGATATAAATTTTTGTTTTTTTGATTCTGGGAGGCGGCAATATTGTATAGAATAGCTGTTGATGTGATGAGTGGAGAAAAAGAGGCTTCGGAATTGATTACAGGGGCTTTAAGGGCTTTAAAAGAAGAAAAAGAAATAGAATTGACCCTGATTGGTGAATATGATATTATAAGCGAAGAGTTAGCAAAAACTGACTTTGATTCGAAAAGGCTTAAAATCGAAAATTCTGACGAGATTATTACAATGGATGAATCACCAATTAAAGCACTTCGTAAAAAAAAGAAGGCCACGGTGAATGTAGGAGCAAAACTTTTAAAGAAATCAAAAATAGATGCTTTTATATCTCCAGGAAATACAGGTTCAGTTATGGCAGCTGGTTTATTGCGAGTTGGTAGGATTAAAGGTGTCTCTAGACCGCCAATCGCTATTCAATTTCCCGCTGTTAATGGAAGTACTTTAGTTTTAGATAATGGTGCAAATACTGACTGCAGTCCTGAAAACTTAAAGCAATTTGCTTTAATGGGACAGCTTTATGCAGAAAATGTAATGAAGATTGATAACCCTAAAATTGCACTTTTAAATATAGGGGAAGAAAAAACTAAGGGTAATAATTTAACTAAAGAGAGTTATGAAGTTTTAAGTAATGATCAACGAATCAAAAATTTTATAGGCAATGTTGAAGGCAGAGATATTTTTAGCAATAAAGTTGATGTGGTTGTAACTGATGGTTTTGTTGGGAATATTGTTCTCAAAACAACTGAAGGCGCAGCTTCTTTTTTTCTTGATTTAATCAAGGAAAGCTTTAAAACTAATTTGCGTTCTAAAATTGCTGCTTTTTTAATAAAACCTTATTTGAAAAAAGTTTTAAATAAAATAGATTATAGGCAATATGGTGGTGCCCCCTTATTAGGGATTAATGGGGTTGTAATTATCAGTCATGGTGGTTCTGATGGCACAGCTATTTATAATGCAATCAAAGCTGCTAAAAGGACTGTAAAAGAAGATATAGTTAAATTGATAAAAGCTGAGTTAGAGAAGAATGAGGAGTTGGAATAAATGGCATTGAAAACTGAACTTTGTGATTTATTAGAGATTGAAAAGCCAATTATTCAAGGAGGTATGGCCTGGGTTGCTACTGGTGAATTAGCAGCAGCGGTTTCTATTGCTGGAGGCCTGGGTATAATTGGTGCTGGAAATGCACCAGCGGATGTAATCGAAAAAGAAATTGAAAAGGTGAAAAAGCTAACTGATAAACCATTCGGTTTAAATATTATGCTTCTTTCCCCTTTTGCTGATGATATAATAGAGTTAGCCATTGAGAAAAAGGTTCCTGTAATTACTACAGGGGCTGGGAATCCTGGGAAACATGTTAAGAGATTTCAAGAAGTTGGCTCAAAGGTTATTCCTGTAGTCCCTTCTGTAGCACTTGCCAGAAGAATGGAAAGATTAGATGTAGATGCAGTAATTGTTGAAGGAACTGAAGCCGGTGGACATATTGGTGAGCTTACAACTATGGCATTAGTGCCACAAGTAGTCGATGCTGTAGATATTCCGGTTATTGCAGCTGGTGGAGTTGCTGATGGCAGAGGTTTAGCAGCTGTTTTAGCATTAGGAGCAGTTGGAGCACAGATTGGAACTAGATTTGTCTGTTCTAAAGAGTGTAAAGCTTCCATGGAGTTTAAAGAAGCTATTGTAGGTGCTAGAGATAGAGATGCAGTTGTAACTGGACGCAGTACTGGGCATCCAGTTAGAAATTTAAAAAATAAATTAACTAAAGAATTGGATAAATTGGAAAGCCAGGGAGTAGATCCTAAAAAAATTGAAGAGATTGGTTCTGGTAAACTTAGAGATGCTGTAATTGATGGAGATGTCAAAGAAGGCAGTGTCATGGCGGGTCAAATTTCAGGAATGATATCTGAAATTAAATCTGTTAAAGAAATCATTGAAGAAATATTGGTACATACTGAAAATACAATCAAAAGTAGTTATAATTTATTGGATTAATTTAATTATTTTGAAATTATATCATATTAATGATAATTATACGCTAAAGAGGTGTTTAATTTGATAGATCTAAAAAATAAAAAAGTTTTAATTACAGGTAGCTCTCGTGGTATTGGGGCTGAAATAGCAAAGAAAATGGCTGCTTTAGGAGCAGAAGTAACTATCAATTATGCTAATTCCCAAACTCGAGCAGAAAAAGTAAAAAAAGAAATTGAAGATAATGGCGGCAGGGCTCATGTAGTTCAAGCTGATGTAAGTGATTTTGACCAAGCAGCTGAACTAGTTAAAACTGCTTATAAAAAAATGGATGGTTTAAATGTATTAATTAATAATGCTGGAATCACAAGCGATAAACTTATATTGAGAATGAAGGAAGATGATTGGGATAGTGTTTTAAATATTAATCTAAAAGGAGTATTTAACTGTACTAAAAATGCAGTTAGATATTTACTTAAAGCTGAAAATGGTAAATTAATAAATCTATCTTCTGTAGTTGGTATTAATGGAAATGCAGGGCAGGCTAATTATTCTGCAGCTAAGGCAGGAATAATTGGATTTACAAAAACTATGGCTAAAGAATTAGCATCAAAGGGTGTTTGTTCAAATGCTGTAGCTCCTGGATTTATAGATACTGATATGACAGAGGGACTAAGCGATAAGGTGAAAGAAAATATTATTTCTCAGGTGCCACTCGCTCGTTTGGGACAGGCCGAAGAGGTCGCTGATTTAGTTTCATTTTTAGCTTCAAATAATGCAAATTATATAAATGGTGAAGTAATTAAAATTGACGGGGGCATGGGCGCATAGCGTCGGGCTCGATGCCCGAGTGCTGTGACGCACTCGATGTGCTAACGCAAATCTATCTATCCGATATAAAAGAAAGATTTGTGAGTCATCCTTGCGTAATACAAAGAAGACTCATAAAGTGCGTCGGGCTCGATGCCCGAGTGCTGAGTCATCCTTGCGTAATACAAAGAAGACTCAGTGAAAGGAGGTGAATGGAGTGGAAGATATTCTAGGAAAAGTTATTGATATTGTAGCAGAAGAATTAGCAGTTGACAGAGATGAAGTTACTGAAGACTCTTCATTTATAGAAGATCTTGGAGCAGATTCTTTAGATGTGGTAGAATTAGTTATGGCATTTGAAGAAGAATTTGATGTAGAAATACCTGATGAGGATGCTGAAGATATTCGCACAGTTGATGATGCTGTAAGTTATTTAGAAGAAATTCTTTAATAAATAATGACGGATGAAGCTCCCTCAGTGGAGTTTTCATCCCTTTTTATTATTTTAATGGATGGTGATATATAAAATGGATCAGTTGTTTAATCAGAAGAAAATAGAGGAATTCGAAAATGCTTTAGATTTAAATTTTGATGATAAAATTTTAGTTCAAAGGGCATTAACTCACAAGTCATTTCCAAATGAAAATAGAACTCTTAATTTAAAAGACAATGAAAGATTAGAATTTTTAGGGGATTCTGTTCTAAGTCTTTCTGTCAGCACCTACATTTTCAATACGTTTTCAGATTTGCCCGAGGGTGAGTTAGCAAAAATGAGAGCAGTTATAGTTAGTGCTCCTATTTTAGCAGATGTTGCTAAAAGAATTGAACTTGGTCAATATCTCTTTTTAGGTAAAGGAGAAGAAATGACAGGTGGTAGAGAAAGAGATTCTATACTGGCAGATACGATGGAAGCAATTTTTGGTGCTTTATACCTTGATCAGGGATTTACAGCAGCCGCAGATTTTATTCTGCATTTACTTAAAGTAGATATTATAAATGTAGCAGAGGGTAATCATATACAGGATTATAAGACAATGCTGCAGGAAGTAATTCAGGAAAACGGTAGTGATCGGCCTGAATATGAAGTAGTAGATGAAGAAGGTCCAGATCATAACAAAACTTTTTTAGTGGCTGTAAAGCTAAATGAAGATAGTCTTGGTTCTGGACAGGGGTCAAGTAAAAAAGAAGCTGAACAGGAAGCAGCAAAAGTTGCTTTGAACAAATTAAATAAACTTGATTAGTAAACTGGAGGACTAAAGAATGTATGCTATAAGAGGAGCAATTAGTGTTGAAGCAAATACAGTTAAAAACATATCTGCAGCTACTAAAGAGCTAATGAAATCTTTAATGCAAGAGAATTCACTGCAGGAGGAAGACTTAATAAGCATTATCACTACTGCTACTGCAGACTTAAATAAGGCATATCCCGGCAAAGCTCTCAGAGAATTGGGATATAATATAACTCCAATTTTATGTATGCAGGAAATGAAGGTTGAAAATAGTAGTAAAAAAATGATAAGATTATTAGTACATGTTGATAGAGAAAAGAATAAAAATCAGGTTAAACATCAATATTTAAAAGATGCTAAGAAATTAAGACCTGATTTAGTTGACTAAATATATTTTTAAAAGGTGAGGTAAAGTTAATGAAAAATGTAATTGCAATTGATGGCCCGGGTGGAGCTGGCAAAAGTACTATAGCAAAACTTCTGGCTAAAAAATTAAATTATCTTCATCTTGATACTGGAGCGATGTATAGAGCGGTAACCTTAGCTGCTATCAATGAGAACATTGATTTTGATGATAAAGAAAAATTAATAAAATTAGCTAAAAAAATTAGTATTACTTTTAATAAAAATGGTGAAATTATTTTAAATGATAAAAATGTTAGTCAAGAAATTAGAAGTTCTGAGGTAAATGCTCATGTTTCTAAAATAGCTGCAGTTAAGGGTGTAAGAAAAGTTTTAGTAGAAAAACAGCAGAATCTTGCCCAGAAAAACAGGGTTGTAATGGATGGTAGAGATATTACAACAGTGGTTTTACCTGAGGCTGAACATAAATTCTTTTTGACTGCTTCTCTTGCAGAAAGAGCCAAAAGACGTTATCAAGAAGTAAAATCTAAAAACAATGATGCTGATTTGGAAGAAATAAAAAAAAGTATTGCCCGTAGAGATAAATTAGATAGTGAGCGAGAGCATTCTCCACTTAAAAAAGCTGAGGATGCTGTTTTAATCGATACTACTGAGTTGTCAATAGATGAGGTCCTAAAAAAAATGATTTCGCTTATTGAGGGTGAAAACCATTGAAAAAATTTATCTATCAATGTATCAGATTATCACTTTTAGCTATTTTTAAAGTATTTTTTAGAATTAAGGTTAAAGGTAAAAAAAATCTACCAGATGAGGGTCCGGTAATTCTAATGTCGAATCACATTAGTGCCTATGATCCACCATTATTGGTAGCTATTTTTTCAAGACCTGTAAGATTTATGGCTAAAAAAGAACTGTTTGAAAATCCTGTTATGAGATTCGTATTATTTTTAGCAGATGCTTTTCCAGTTGACCGCAGCAAAAATGATATTACCGCTGTAAAAAAAGCTCTTTCTGTACTTAAAGATCAAGAGGTGTTGGGTTTATTTCCCGAAGGTACAAGACGAGCGGAAGGGGAACTTGGTAATCCTAAATTAGGATCAGTAATGCTTGCAATAAAAAGTGGTGCTCCAATTGTACCAATAGGAATTAAAAACATAAAAAAAGAAGGTAGAATTACAATTAATATTGGTGAAGCTTTTTCAATGGATCAGTTTTCTAAAAGAAGATTATCTAAAGCAGAGCGAAAAAAAGCATCCAAATATATAAAAGATAAGATACAAAAACAACTAAATTATGAATAATGATTACTGATTAACGTTGAATTATCAATTTTTTTAAGTTTTTTTCGATTTAAAGAAGGATTTTTGACTTTAATAGAGAAAAAAGTTTAAGAGGTACCCTGTTTATTTCGGGTATTCTGTACTTGTTGGTGTTGTGCTGGAAGGAGGTGAAGGTTCTGGAGGTTATTACAGCAGAAGAGGCTGGATTTTGTTTTGGCGTTGAAAGAGCTATTGAAATGGTTTTAGAAGCTGCCGGTGAAAATGAAGAAATAAATGTTTATACACTGGGTCCGCTAATTCATAATCCACAGGTTGTTGAAAAATTAGAAGACAAAAATGTGAAAGTTGCCTCTTCACTTGCCGATATTGATTCTGGAATTGTTATTATCCGTTCTCACGGAGTAGCGCCAGAAGTTATAGAGGAGGCAAGAGAGAAAAATTTAAAAATTATAGATGCTACTTGTCCTTTTGTCAAAAATGCTCAAAAATATGCCAAACAATTGGTAGATGAGGGATATCAAACATTTATTTATGGAGATGGAGATCATCCTGAAGTTCATGGTATTTATGGCGCAAGTGATAAAAAAGCAATTATAATTAGAGACAAAGAGGACCTAAAGTCCGTTGAGTTAAAATCCAGAATTGGATTTGTTGCTCAAACAACAAAATCTCCTGAGTCTTTTCGGGATATTATTAGTTTAGTAGCAACTAAAGTTAAAGAGTTAAAGGTTTTTAACACTATTTGTAATACTACAGATGTACGTCAATCTTCAGCAAAAAAATTAGCAGAAGATGTAGATATAATGTTTGTAATAGGGGGTCATAATAGTGCAAATACTACCAGGCTGGCAGAAATATGTACAGCCACAAACACCCCTACTTATCATATAGAAACAGCCGCTGAAATAGATAAAAAGTGGTTGTCTGGAAAAAATAAAGTTGGAATTACAGCTGGAGCATCGACTCCAGACTGGTTAATAAGGGAGGTTGTTCAGTTAATGAACGAAGAAAACAAAGAAGTAAATGTTGAGTCAACTGAGAACGTAGAGGAGAAAGAAGAACAAGTGGTAGAGGAGGTTGAAGAGAAAGTAGAAGAGACTGAAGAAACAACAGAAGTGACTGAAGAAACTACAGATGAAAAAGAAGCTGATAACAGTGAGGAAGCAGTAGAAGAATCTGCAGAGGAAGAAGAAGCAGAGGCAAGTGAAGATACTGCTGAAACTGAAGAAGAGGCTGAATTTAAATATAGCGATAATGATATTGCTGATTTAAGAAAAGGACAGAAAGTTACAGGTACTGTAGTTGAAATTAATGACAATGGTGTTTATGTAGATGTGAATTATAAGACAGATGGATTTATTCCACTTCGTCATTTAAGTCACCGCACTGTTGAAGATGCTCATGATATTGTGAGTATGGATGATGAAATTGAAGTAGTTATCTTAACTTTAGAGGACGATGAAGGCAACATGATTTTATCTAAAAAGCAGGCGGATTATGAGCAGGCTTGGGAGAAAATCGTTGAAGCACATGAAAACGATGAAATTATTGAAGCTGAAGTAACTAAAGAAGTTAAGGGTGGACTAGTTGTTGATGTAGGAGTAAGAGGATTTATTCCAGCTTCTCATGTAGCAATTGGTTATGTTGATGACTTAAGCGACTATGTTGGTGAAACTCTTCGCCTTAAAGTTATTGAAGTTGAGAGAGATAACAACAACGTAGTTCTTTCTGCTAAAAAAGTACTTGAAAAAGAAAGAGCAGCTAAAAAAGATGAAACTTTAGCAGCTTTAGAAGAAGGACAGACAGTAGAGGGTACAGTTACAAAGTTAGTTGATTTTGGTGCCTTTATTGATCTTGGTGGAATTGAAGGTCTGCTTCATATTTCAGAAATGTCATGGGGAAGAATTGAAAGCCCATCCGAAGTACTTTCTGAAGGAGAAAAAGTTGAAGTTAAAGTTCTTGGAGTTAATAAAGAAGAAGAAAGAATTTCTCTTGGTTTAAAGCAGCTTCTACCTGATCCATGGGAAGAATTTGCTGACAAGCACTATGAAGGAGAAGTTATTGAAGGTAAAATTACAAAATTAGTTGATTTTGGTGCCTTTATGGAAGTTGAAAAAGGTATTGAAGGATTAATTCATATTTCTCAATTGTCACACCGTCATGTAAAAACTGCTGATGAAGTAGTAAACGTTGGTGATAAGAGAGAAGCTAAAATTATCAATATTGATGCTGATCAGGAAAGAGTAGGTTTAAGCTTAAAAGAATTAGAAGAAAAGCCTGAACCTAAGCAAGAATCCAGCAGCAGTTCTAAAAGCTCAAACCAAAGCAGAAGCTCTAAATCAAAAAGTAGTAATAATGATGATAGTTCATCATCAGGTGGAGCTACTATTAGAGAAATTGTTGGAGATATTTTTGACCAGGGTGAATAATTAAAAAAGCACCCGCTGTCCAATACTGGGCGGCGGGTTTTTTTATGCTTAATGGAGATGATTGCTTACTTTTCTTAAATATGATATTATCAAGCTTACAGGAGGTAGATGGAAGATGGTTAAAATTGAAAATGTTATTCCAAATTCTACCGCTGCTAAAGCTGGTTTAAAAGCAGAGGATAAAATTATCACTATTAATAATCAAGAAATTAATGATTATATAGATTATTTATATCAAATTTCTGAACCGATAATTACGCTTAAGTTAAAAACTAAAGCTAATAAAATTAAAACAATAGAGTTAGAAAGAAAACTTGGGGAAGAGTTGGGCATCGAGTTTAAAGAAATTGTTTTTGATGGACTAAAGCAGTGTAAAAATAATTGCATTTTTTGTTTTGTTAAACAGCAGCCCCAAAATATGAGAAAAAGTTTAAATCAAATGGATGATGATTACCGATTTTCTTTTTTGCAGGGAAGCTTTGTCACATTAACTAATCTAGAAAACAAAGAAATAAAGAGAATAATTGATAAAAATTTAAGTCCAATTAATATTTCTGTTCATACTACAAACCCAGAATTAAGGGTTGAAATGATGAAAAACCCAAAAGCTGCAAATATAAATAGACTTTTAAAACTTTTTCAAAAAAATAATATACAGTTTCATACCCAAATTGTAATCTGTCCGGGCTATAATGACCAGGCAGAACTGGATAAAACTTTAGCTGATCTTTTAGAATTTTATCCTCAAATATTATCAATAGGGATTGTTCCGGTTGGTTTAACTAAATATCGGGATGGTTTAGCAGATTTGAAAACTTTAACTCAATCAGAAATGAAAAATTCTCTGGAACAAATAAAATACTGGCAGCAAAAAGCTAAGGATAAATATGGTGAAAATATTATATATGCTGCTGATGAATTCTATTTAAATACTAATTATGAGCTTCCAGAATATGAAGAGTATAATAATTTTCCTCAATTAGAAAATGGAATTGGCTTAACTGCTTTAATGAATGAAGAACTGAAGTCGGTTGAGCTTTCTAAAGGTAAATTTAAAGCAAAGAAAATTGCAATTTTGACTTCTGTTTTAGGTAAAAAAGCTCTAACTAACTTTTCAAATATGATAAAAGAAATAGATAAGTTAGATTTAGAGATATTGACAGTTGAAAATAATTTTTTTGGTGAAACTGTTACAGTTTCAGGTCTTTTAACAGCTCAAGATTTAAAAAATAATATAAAAAAATTAAAAGCTGATTACTATGATCATATTTTTATACCGAAAATAGTATTGAATGATCAAAGTAAATTTTTAGATGAAATAAAAAAAGAAGAGTTTTTAGAAGAATTATCTGATTACGAAATAGAATTTATAGATGATATAAAAGAATTAACGGAGGTGATAAAAAATGGCTAAATCTACAGTTGCAATTGTAGGAAGACCAAATGTAGGAAAATCTACTCTTTTTAATAGACTGGTTGGTGGCCGGAGAGCTATAGTAGAGGGAAAACCAAATGTTACCCGTGATAGAATTTATGGGGAAACCGAATGGCTAGGTAGAAAATTTAATGTTATTGATACTGGGGGAATAGTTCTCCATGATAATGATAAAATTAAAAACCAAATAAAATATCAGGCTGAAGTAGCCATGGAAGAAGCTGATATAATTTTATTTGTGGTAGATTCAAGAACTGGAATGACTGGTGTTGATGAGGATATTGCTCAACTTTTATATAGAACAAATAAAGAAGTTATTCTAGTTGTTAATAAAGTAGAAGACTTTTCAAATCAGGAAGAAATTGGCTGGGAATTTTATTCACTTGGTTTTGGTGATCCATATCTTATTTCTGCTGAACATGGTAAAAATACTGGTGAATTATTAGATGAAGTAATTTCTAAATTACCAGAAGCAGATGAAGATGAAGTGAGTGAAGAAAAAATCAATATAGCTGTTATTGGGAAGCCGAATGTGGGAAAATCAAGTTTGATCAATCATTTGCTAGGTAAAGAAAGAGTTATTGTTAGTGATATGCCAGGCACAACCAGAGATGCAGTCGATACTTTAATTGAGTGGAAAGATGTACAATTTAATTTTATTGATACAGCTGGTTTAAGAAGAAAATCTAAAGTAAAAGAAGATGTTGAATACTACAGTAATTTAAGAGCTTTAAGATCAGTTGATCGTGCAGATGCTGTTTTAATGATGATTGATGCTCAGCATGGAATAACTGACCAGGATAAGAAAATCGCTGGTTATGCGCATGATGAAGGAAAAGCAATGGTAATAGCTATCAATAAATGGGATTTAATGGAAAAAGATTCAAAAACAATGGAAAGATATACTGATGAAGTCTATTATCAGCTTAAATTTTTGAATTATGTTCCTGTAACTTATATTTCAGCCTTAACAGGTGAACGAATTGATGAGCTTTTATCATTACTTGAATTTGTAGTTGACCAGAGTAATCTCAGAATTAAAACTGGTATTTTAAATGAGGTAATCACAGAAGCTGTACAGCTGCGTGAGCCACCGAGCAGAAAAGGAAAAAGACTTAAAATTTATTATGCAAGTCAGGTGGGGATCAAACCTCCAACATTTGTTTTCTTTGTTAATGATCCAAACTTAATGCATTTCGCTTATCAAAGGTATTTAGAAAATATTCTTAGAGAAGCTTTTGGTTATGTAGGTAATCCACTTAAATTTAAATTAAAACAACGTAATTAGGAGGTTATTATGCAGATAATAATTGCTATATTAATCAGTTATTTAATTGGTTCAATTCCATCTGGTTTTCTTTTGACTAAGTATGTTATGAAAAAAGATGTTAGACAATATGGAAGTGGAAACATTGGTGCAACTAATGTTGCTAGGGTAATGGGTTTAAAAGCAGGTGTTTTAGTTGCAGCTTTTGATATACTCAAGGGTTATCTGGGAGTTTTAGTTGGGCAAACAATTTTAGGAGGTAATTTAAGTACCGCAATTCTATTTGTTGCTATAGCTGCAATTGCGGGGCATGATTGGTCAATTTTCTTAGGTTTTTCTGGTGGTAAAGGTGTTGCAACAACTTTTGGTGTTATTTTAAGACTTTATCCTTTAGCATTTTTAATTTATGCTGTAATCTGGTTAGGGCTGGTACTTAAAACCCGTTATGTATCATTGGGTTCAATTATTGGTTCAATGTCATTACCTTTAACACTCTATTTTACAGCTTATGATCTAAAACATGTAATTTTTGCATCCCTGTTGTCATTATTTGTGATGTATACTCATCGGGCAAATATTAAGCGACTACTAAATGGAGAAGAAAATAGGATGGATCCTGAAAATCTTGGAAAGAGTGGTAAAAAGTAATGAAATCAAATGTTGCAGTAATTGGAGCTGGAAGTTGGGGAACTGCTTTAGCAAATCTCTTATCTGAAAATGGAAATCAAGTTAAAATATATGCCAGAGATGCTGAAGTTGTTAATTCAATTAATAAAGAAAACCTCAATTATAAATACTTTCCAGAACATAAATTAAATAATAATTTAACTGCCTACAATAACCTAGATGACTGCCTAAGAAATACAGAAGTAGTTGTTATTTCCGTGCCAACTTCAGCTGTGAAAGAAGTTTTAAAAACTTCTCAGGATTTAATTTCTCAGGATACAATTATAGTATCTACAGCTAAGGGTATTGACGAAAATTCATTTAAGACTAATTCTGAGATGATAAAGGAATTAGGATTTAATAATGTAGTAGTCTTATCAGGACCGACTCATGCAGAAGAGGTTATGGAAAAATTGCCAACTGCTATAGTATCTGCTGCCAAAAGCAAAAAAGCTGCCGAAAAAGTCCAAGATTTATTCATGTCTAAATACTTTAGAGTTTATACAAATCCTGATGTCAAAGGGGTTGAACTTGGTGGAGCTTTGAAGAATGTCATTGCTGTGGCCAGTGGTATTTGTGATGGTTTAGATTATGGTGACAATACAAGAGCAGCACTAATTACAAGAGCTTTAAATGAGATGAGCCATTTTGTTAACTATCACGGAGCAAAGACCATGACTTTAGCTGGTTTATCCGGAATGGGTGATCTTGTTGTTACCTGTACCAGTATGCACAGCCGCAATCGACGTTTTGGAATTGAAATTGGAAAAGGAAAAACTTTAGCTGAAGCTAAAGATGAAGTTAAACAGGTGGTAGAAGGCGTTAAAACAGCAAAGGCAATTTATAAATGGCTGAATTCTAAAGATAGAGAATTAGAAATGCCTATAACTAAAGAGGTTTATCAGGTATTATTTGAAGGCAAAGATCCTGAACAAGCTGTAGAAGAACTTATGTTAAGAACAAAAAAGCATGAAATGGAATCAGTTGTTGATAATTCTTTATGGAATATCTAGAAAATTTATAAATTTTTTCTATAGTTAAGCAGGAAATCGTTGTTATAGCGAGAATAATAAATAATACAGTAAAAGTTACAGTTATAAAAGGGGGTGAATTTTATGACTAAAAATGAACTTATTGATGCCGTTGCAGAAAAAACTGGTATCACTAAAAAAGATACAGGGGAAATTGTTAATGAAACTATTGATACAATCATGAATCACTTGAAATCTGAGGCGAAGAAAGCTGAAGATGAGCGTGATAATGTTCAATTAATCGGTTTTGGTACTTTTGAAGTTAAAGATAGAAGTGCTAGAAAAGGCCGCAATCCTCAAACAGGGGAAGAGATTCAGATTCCAGCACGCAAAGTACCTGTATTTAGAAGTGGTAAATCTTTTAAAGAAACAGTTGATGTTTAATATTTTTTACTTAATTGGGGGACCGGAAATTTCCGGTTCTTCTTTTTATATATAAATTTTTATATTATAGATTTTAATAATATCGAAAATAAAAGAATTTATATATACTTTGATATTATAAGTTTTTAAATTAAAAAATCAAAAAAAATTAATGATTTGCAGGAATGTAAAGAATTAACTAGAAATTAATAAAGTAAGTACTATAGAATTAAAATAGTCTATATTAATTAAAAGTAAGAAATATAACAGGAGGGGAAATTTATGGATCAAATTTCAAGTAGTTTACAGTCAATTATTGCTAATTATGGAATGAAACTGCTCTTAGCGCTTGTATTATTATTAGTAGGTTTATGGGTTATTAAGTTTGTGGTAAAGCTTATAGAAAAAAATGTAAAAGGAAAATACGATAGGACACTCACCAGTTTCTTAGTCTCAGTCAGCAGAGCAGTACTATTAATTTTATTATTTATTTCTATTGCTTCAACGATTGGAATTGAAGTTGCTTCTTTTGTAGCAGTATTAGGTGCGGCTTCATTTGCCGTTGGTTTTGCTTTGCAGGGGAGTTTATCTAACTTTGCTGGTGGAGTTATGCTTTTAATCTTTAGACCCTTTTCTGCTGGAGATACTATAGAAGTATCTGGATATAAAGGTAAAGTGCAAGAAATTCAAATACTTTATACCATCATGACTACTTTTGATAATAAGAAAATATATATTCCAAATGGTAATGTAGCAACAGATAGTATTACAAATTATTCTGCAATGGACAAACGTAGAGTTGATCTTACATTCGGTATTGGCTATGATGATGACTTTCATGAAGCAATTGCTTTATTAAAAGACCTTGCTTCAAAACATGATTTGATTTTAGATGATCCTGAGCCTCTTGTTAGAGTTACAGAACATGCAGGTAGTTCAGTAAATATTGCCTGTAAAGTCTGGGTCAAAGGACCTGACTATTGGGATGTTTACTTTGATATGCACGAAGATGTTAAAGATGCTTTTGATGAAGCTGGTATTGGTATCCCTTATCCTCAACTCGATATTCACTTTGATGAAGGTACAAAAATTTGTTAGTCGAAAAAAAGAGAATAGAAAGAATCAATGAGGCTGAGTTAAAAGAAGGTAAATTTGTAGCGTATTGGATGCAGTCATCTCAACGCCTGGAATATAATCAGGCTTTAGGATATGCTGTTGAAAAAGCAAACCAATTAAATCAGCCTCTTCTGATTTTTTTCTTAATAAATCCGAATTATCCAGAGGCAGAATATGGGCATTTTAAATTTATGCTGCAGGGATTAAAAGAAATAAAAGCCAAAGCTGCAGCAGAAAAAATTAATTTCTATATATTAAAATATGATGGCATTGAAGATCTAAAAAAAATAACAGAGGATGCATCATTAATTATTAGTGAAAAAGTGTATTTAAATCATCTTCAAAAATGGAAGCTAGAAGCAGCTGAATTGCTTTCAATTCCATTTTATTTAGTTGAAAGCAATTTGATTTGTCCAATTGAAGAAGTTAGCCAAAAAGAAGAATATGCAGCTTATACAATTCGAAAAAAAATAAATAAGATAAGAGCTAAATATTTAAAAAAATATGAAAGAGAAAAACTTGAAAATAAAGAAGAAATTAAACTAAAAAAGTCAGAATTTAAAATCATTAATGAACTTGATAAATTTCTTCAACAATTTAAAACTGAAAAAGAAATTAGTTATGAAAAATATTTTGTGGGTGGTTATCAACAGGCCAAAGAAAAACTAGATAACTTTATTAATAACAAACTGCAGAATTATGATGAAAAAAGGAATATACCCCATCTTAATTTTCAGTCAGATTTAAGTCCTTACTTACATTTTGGCCAAATCTCTGCCCAAGAAATTGCTCTTACAGCTTTGAACTCTGATTATGATGCAGAAGATTTTTTAGAAGAACTTATTGTTAGGAGAGAACTTGCTTTTAACTTTGTTTATTACAATCAAAATTATGACCGTAGTTTAAAAGATATTTTATATGACTGGGCCTATGAGTCTTTGATGGAACATAAAGAAGATGAGCGAGAATATCTCTATGATTATCAGGAATTTGAAAATGCAGAAACTCATGATAAGTATTGGAATGCTGCTCAAAAAGAAATGCTAATTACTGGTAAAATGCACAACTATATGCGGATGTACTGGGGAAAGAAGATTTTAGAGTGGACTTCTGATCCTGAAGATGCTTTTCAGTGGGCCTTGAAACTGAATAATAAATATTCACTTGATGGTAGAGATGCAAATAGTTATGCAGGTGTTGGTTGGATATTCAGCAAACATGATCGAGCCTGGACTGAAAGAAAGATATTCGGTAAAGTAAGATATATGAATGCTGCTGGTTTGGAAAGAAAATTTGATATGAAAAAATATCTACAAAAAATTGATGAACTTGAATGACGCAGATGTGATAGTTTTTAATCAATATAAATCCTGCTTAAAAGCAGGATATCAGCAGTCATTGTTGAATTATTATAAGTGAAGAAGTTAATTTTAGATAAGATTTAGGAGGAATTATTTATGATAAAAGAAAAAGTAGAAAAAGCATTAAATGAACAGGTAAATGCTGAATTATATTCAGCCTATTTATATCAGTCTATGGCAGCTTATTTTGAAGATAAAAGCTTGTCCGGTTTTGCTCGTTGGATGGATTTACAGGCTAAAGAAGAAATGGCTCATGCCCGTAAAATTTATGATTATGTAAATGAAAGAGGCGGCAGAATTATTCTAGCTGGTATCGATAAACCCAAAAGTGAGTGGGAATCTAATTTAGACGTATTTGAAGATTCTTTAGCTCATGAGGAAAAAATAACTGCTATGATCAATGACTTAGTTTCACTAGCAGCTGAAGAAAAAGATTATGCAACTCATTCATTTTTACAGTGGTTTGTAGATGAACAGGTTGAAGAAGAAGATACTGTAGGGGAAATTGTAGATAAATTAAAATTAGTTGGAGATTCTGCTCAAGGACTATTTATGATGGATGATAAACTTGCTGCAAGACAAGAAGCAGCAGCTGCAGCTGAAAGCGGAGAATAGTAATATTTTATAAAAGATATTAATTAAGATAAAGATATGTCTGTAACAGACATATCTTTATCTATTAATCGATTAAGGAGGTTTTAAGATGGGCCTATTTGATAAATTAAAATCTGTTTTTACTAGTGATGGACCTAATCAGTCTAAATTAATAGATATTTATGTTGAAGATGACAAATGTGGAAACCAGATGAAACTTTTATTTAGAAAAAGTTATGATATTCAAAAAGTTTATAAAGATGATAGAGAAGCTGCTTATGAAATAAAAAAGGTAGTTGTCTGTGATAACTGTTATAATAAAATTGATTTGCATCTGAAATTTGATAAAAGATATAAAATTATAAGGCAGGAAATTGAAAACGGTAAAATAATTTCCAAAGAAGAATATGAAAATTAATAATTCCTGGAGTGATGATTTTGCATAATATCCCTAATTATATCACCTGCATCAGAATATTATTAATTCCAGTATATTTATATTTTTTTATCCAGGGAAATATTGCAGCAGCAGCGTTGTTTTTTGCAATTTCAGCATTTACTGATTTTTTTGATGGTTATATAGCTAGAAAATTTAATTTAAAATCTAAATTAGGCAAACTTTTAGATCCCTTAGCAGATAAATTAACAATTATTAGTATTTTATTAGTTTTGATTTATTTAAATATTATACCCCGCTTACTTTCTTTTATAATTTTAGCAAGAGAAATATTTATATTTTTATCCGGTATTATAACTTATTTTTTTGGTCTTAATTTTATTAATCCAAGTTTTATTGGTAAATTTTCTATTGCTCTATTATATTTAGCTATAGCTTTAAAATTATTAAATATAGATTATTTTGGTAATATTCTATTCTACATTGTAATTCCAATTAATATTGTTTCTGCAGTTGATTATTCAGTTAAAGCTTATAAAAAAATTTATAAGTAATTACATTTAGGACAAATGTCCTATTTGTGAATTTAGATATATTCTGAAAGGATGTACAAATTGAAAATTTTAATTAAAAATATTGATGAAATATATAGTTCTAAGTCTAGAGTAAAAAAAGATCAATTTATTTTAATAGAAGATAATATAATTAAAGAAATTGAGACTATGGACAAGATTGATGAAATAAATGAATATGATTATTTAATTAATGCAGATGGAAAAATTGCATTACCTGGATTTATAAATACACATACGCATGCTGCAATGACATTAATGAGAGCATATGCAGATGACATGCCGCTTGATAAGTGGCTGCAAAATAAGATCTGGCCTTTTGAAAGTAAAATAAAAGCAGATGATATTTATTGGGGCACAGCTTTAGCAGGTATAGAAATGATTAGAACAGGGACCACGACTTTTTCTGATATGTACTTTGCAATGAATCAAGTGGCAGATGTCGTAAAAAAAAGTGGGCTAAGAGCTGTTTTAGCTGAAGGCTTAATAGAAGCAAATGATGGTCAGCAGGGTTTAAATAAAGCTTTAGAATATGCTTTAAATTACAACCATACAGCTGATGGTCGCATTACAACCATGATGGCACCACATGCACCCTACACCTGTGGCAGAGATTATTTAAAGCAAGTAAAAAATGTAGCTCAAAAAAATAATTTAGGACTGCATATTCACCTTTCTGAAAGCAAAAAAGAAGTTAAAGACTTTCTTGATGATTATCAAAAATCTCCAGTTAAATATTTAGCTGATCTTGGTTTTTTTGACAGTCATGTAATAGCAGCTCATTGTGTTCATTTAGAGCCTGGTGATCTCGAAATACTTAAAGAAAAAAAGGTGCATATTGCTCATAACCCAATGAGTAATGCCAAGTTGGCAAATGGGATAGCACCTGTTCGTGATTATTTAACAAATAATATAAATGTTAGCTTAGGAACTGATGGTGTTTCAAGTAATAATTCTTTAGATATGCTTAAGGAAGCTAAGATGGCATCTTATTTACAAAAAATCAAATATGAGGACCCAACAGCAATTAACACAGATGAAATTTTAGAACTTTTAACTACAAATGGTGCAAAAGCACTTTCATTAGATAGGGTTGGAAGCTTAGAAAAAAATTATAAAGCCGATTTATTGTTAATTGATATTCAAAAAGATAGTTTTTATTATCCCCATCATAATAATTTATCCAATCTTTTTTATGCTGCTGACAGCCGCAGTATTGACACAGTTATTGTAGATGGTAAGGTTGTAATGGAAAATAGTGAATTAAAAACACTAGACCAGGAAAAAATTTATTATGAGGCAGAAAAAAGATCACTTAAGATTGCTGATGATTTAAATTAAATTTTGACTATTAAATTCTGAAATTTGAAAGGGGAAAATTATGAGTAAAACAATTAAGTTTTTTCTCTCTGTTTTTGCAATAGCAGCTATTTTGCTGATTATTTTTATTTCCACTGGGGCAAATATTTATACTGACTGGCTCTGGTTTAAAGAACTGAACTTCGAAAAAACTTTTACAATTATGTTTTTATCTAATTTTATTTTGAGATTAGTAGTAGGGGCCTTTTTTACTACTTTAATTTATTTAAATTTACATTTCACTAAAAAACCTATAATAAGTCACATAAAAATTAGAAGTGATAATCGGGTTGAAAATTTATTTGGTGAAGAAAGAAATCAAATTTTTGAATGGTTAAATAAGAAACGCTTAAATTTAATTTATCTAATATCAAGTTTAATATTTGGTTTTTTGTTTTCTTCAGTTTCTAGTGAAAGCTGGAAAATGGTATTGAAATTTCTAAATAAAACTGATTTTAATAATGTTGATCCAATCTTTAATAATAATATTTCATTTTATGTTTTTTCACTACCTTTTTATAAATTTCTACGCGAAATGGGAATGGTAGTAGTCGTAATTTCTTTAATTTTAGTTGGAGCAGTTTATATCATTTTAACTGGTATTCATTCAGTTAGTGAAATCTCTTCTAAATTAAGCAGCAGGGCCAAAAAACATATCTCAGTCTTAATCTTTGTGTTCTTACTTTTTAAAGCCTGGGATTATAGACTAAAAATGTACAATATTCTATTTTCACCGACTGGAGTTGTATTTGGCGCTGGTTATACAGATGTTAATGCTAATTTACTAGGTTATAGAATTTTATTTTTCACAGTTATTTTTGTTGCTTTAGCAGTGCTTTATAGTTTATTTAGAAATAATTACAAGCCTCTTGTCTGGGGTATTGGTGCCTGGGTTATTCTTTCGATTGTTTTCACAGGTGTCTATCCTGCTTTTATTCAACAGTATAGAGTTGAGCCAAATGAAATTAATTTAGAAGAAGAGTATATTGAAAATAATATTCAAATGACTTTAAATGCTTATAAATTAAATGATGTTAAAACTAAAGACTTTGAACTTTCAGAAGATGAGTTATCTTATGAAGAATTAATGGAATATGAAACTGTGGTTAATAATATTAGACTCTGGGATCATAGACCTCTTCAAGACACTTATAATCAACTACAGGCTTTAAGACAGTACTATACTTTTGAAGACATTGATATCGATCGTTATCAGCTGGGTGATGACTATACTCAGGTAATGCTTGGTGCTAGAGAGCTAGATCAAAATTCACTGGCACAACAGGCTCAAACGTGGGTTAATAAAACTTTAAAATATACTCATGGTCTGGGTGTTACAATGAGTCCAACCGGTAAAGTGAGAGATAATGGTCAGCCAGAATTTTTAATTCAAGATATTCCACCTAAAAGTAACAATCAGAATATTAATTTAGATAACAGTTCAATTTATTATGGAGAAAAAACAAATAATTATGTAATTGTTAATACAAACGAAACTGAATTTCATTACCCAATGGGTTCTGAAAATGTATTTACAGAGTATGAAGGTACTGGTGGTGTAGGTCTTCCAAATTTATTCAGAAAGTCACTTTTTGCTCTGCGTTTTAATACAATGAAGATTTTATTATCTGATGATATCAATGACCAGAGTCAGATAATGTATGAGCGTAATATTCATCAAAGAGTTAGAAAGGCAGCACCATTTCTTAAATATGATAGTGACCCTTATATTGTAAATGCGGAAGGTAGATTATTCTGGATTTATGATGCCTATACTACAACAAGTAGCTATCCCTATTCACAACCATATAATAATAGAGATAATTATGTGCGCAATTCAATAAAAGTAGTTGTTGATGCTTATAATGGAACCTTAGATTATTATATTGTTGATGAAAGTGATCCAATTGCTGAGACTTATTCGAAGATTTTTGATGATCTATTTAAATCATTCGATCAAATGCCTGATTCAATCAAAAAGCATATACGTTATCCACAGGATTTATTTAAAATACAGTCTCAAATATACAGTAATTACCATATGGAAGATCCGGTAGTCTATTATAATCGTGAGGATGTATGGTCAATTCCTCAAGAAAATTATCAAGGGTCAACAATTCCGGTCGAGCCTTACTATATAATGAATCAGCTACCCGGAGAAGAAGAGGCAGAATTTATTCTAATGACTCCCTTTACTCCCTCTAATAGAAATAATATGATTGCCTGGATGGCTGCTCGAAATGATGGAGAGAATTATGGAGAATTATTTGCTTATAGATTTCCTAAAGATCAGCTTGTTTATGGTCCAAGTCAAATTGAGTCTAGAATTGATCAGGAATCTGAAATTTCTCAACTTCTAACTCTCTGGAGCCAGCAGGGTTCAAATGTTATCAGAGGAAATTTACTAGTTATACCTGTTAACAACAGTGTTTTATATGTTGAGCCTATCTTCCTTCAGGCAGATAGTGGAGGTATTCCAGAATTAAGAAGAGTAATCCTCTCTTACAAAAATAAAATAATAATGAGAGAAAACTTAGAAGAAGCTTTAAAAGCAATGTTTGAAGAAGGTGCAGGATTGGCAGTACCAGAAGAAGATGTAAAAGAACTGCAGGAAGAAACAGGTGTAGCAGTTGAAGATACCGGTCTGGATGCAGAAGGCCAAACTGATCAGCAGCGTCAAGATCAGCAAGTTGACGATGAGTCCGATTTAGACTTAATGTCTGCTAGCAGCCAGGAACTCATCAATGAAGCAACAAGCTTATATAAGCAAGCTGAAGAGGCTTTGCAAAATGGCGATTTTGCTACCTACGGTGAAACTATAAATCAATTAGGAGAAGTCTTAAATCAATTATCCGGAACAGGAGAGTAATTATTTATGAATGATTTAGAATTTAAAACCAAACAAAATAGATTTAATTTGCATCATCTGGCAACAGATAAATTCAAAACAAATCTAATCCAGATATATTTCATGCTGCCTCTTAAGAACGAAAAAGAGGCAGCGATGAATGCTTTGATTCCCTCAATTTTAGAGAGGGGATCAGAGCATTATAATAATAATCAGTTAATAAAGACAGAGCTGGAAAATTTATATGGTTCAAATATGAGTTCTAATATTTTAAAACGAGGGGAAAATCAGATTTTAAGATTTTCTTTGGAAATGGTTAATGAAAAGTTTTTAACTCATAAAAGTAATTTAACTGAAAATGCTTTTGAATTATTAAATGATATAATTTTTAATCCATTAATTGAAAAGGGTAAATTTAAAAATAATTATTTTGAACAAGAAATAAAAATATTAAAGCAGGATATATTATCTTTAATCAATGATAAATATAGTTTTGCAGTTGAAAACTGTTTAAAGAAAATGTGCAAAAATGAAAAATATAGTATATATAAAATGGGATCTGTTTCTGCACTTTCAGAAATAACAAACCAGGAATTATTTAATCATTATCAGAAAATTATTAACGAGGCAAAACGTTCACTTTTTTTGATTGGTAATTTTAAGAGCGCATTTGTTGATCAGATAATTGAAAAAACTAAAATGAGTGCAGGTCAAGATATTTTTGATGATAGTACAGAAGTAATCTATCGAGATAAAGAGCTTGACTTTTATCAGCAGGAAATGAAAATTAATCAAGCAAGAATGTCTATTGGATTTAGAACTGGAATCACTAGAAAAGATTCAGCTTATTACTCTCTTTTAGTTTTTAATAGTTTAATTGGGGGTTCAACTCACTCTAAACTATTCCGTGAAATTAGAGAAAAGAGAAGTTTAGCCTATTATGTTAGTTCTTCTATAGAAACCACTAAAGGTTTATTTTTGATAAACAGTGGTATTAATTCTGAGAATCAGGAAGAAGTATTGGAATTAGTAAAAAAAGAAATTTCTAAAATAACTAAAGGTGAATTCAGTCAAGAAGAATTTGCACGTTCTAAAAAAAGTATTATAAATCAATTGAAACAAGATCTGGATAGCAATAGATCGCTTGCTGCACATTATCTTTTAAGCCTGGTTAATAACAAAAATGAGTCAATTAATAAAACTATTGCTGAAGTAGAAAAAGTCAGCAGAGATGATATTATTTCTGTTGCAAAGAAAATAAAGTTAGACACTGTATATTTATTAAAAAGTGAGGGTTGATCAATTTGGAAAATATTTATAATAAAGCTATGGATGAAAGATTAGTGAAAACTAAATTAGATAATGGGTTAAATATATACATATTTCCTAAAAAAGATTATGTTAAACAATATGCAATGCTTTCAGTAAATTTTGGTTCAAATGATATAGAATTTATTGATGTTAAAAATGGTCGCAAAAGAAATATGCCCTTAGGTATTGCCCATTTTTTAGAACATCAGCTTTTTGAGGATAAAGAAAAAAGTATTTTTGATAAATTTGCTGACCTGGGTGCTTCTGCTAATGCTTACACTAACTTCGACAGTACAAACTATTTATTTTCCAGCAGCAGCAACTTCGAAGATTCTTTAATTAATTTAATTGAATTTGTACAAGATCCATATTTCAGTGAAGAAAATGTAAAAAAAGAGCAGGGCATTATTGTCCAAGAGATTAAAATGTATCAGGATAATCCTTACTGGAAATCATATTTCAACCTGTTATCAGCTCTTTATTCAAAACATCCTGTAAAAAATGATATAGCAGGGACCGAAGAAAGTGTAATGTCAATTACTCCAGAGGATTTATATATCTGCTACTATAACTTTTATTTACCTTCTAATATGGACCTGATTTTAATTGGAGATCTTGATTCAGATCGGATTATTGATTTAATTAGAGAACATCAAGCAAAAAAGAATTTTCCACATTTTAAAAATCCTGTCAGAATTATTAAAGAGGAGCCGGAGAGTGTAGCTAAAAAGTTAGTAAAAGAAAAAATGAATATTTCGCGACCAATGGTTCAGATTGCTTTTAAAGATCCAATTAAGAGGGAAAAACCAACTGAAACCATCAAAAAAGAATATATCGTAAATCTTCTCTTGGATATTGTTTTTGGCCGCAGTAGTAAAAATTATAATCAGCTTTTAGAGCAGGGAATAATCGACAATAGTTTTTCCTGCACTTACCGTAAAAAACCTGATTATGCTTATGTACATTTACATGGAGAAAGTAATCGTCCTGATTTAATGCGTTCAAAAATAAAGGAAAAACTAGTTGATATTGATCATGATGAAATTAAAGAAAATTTTGAAAGGATTAAGCGAAAATATCAAGGAAGTTATATTAGATTATTCAATAATTTCAGCCATCTGGCTGCTGAATTTATTAATTATCGCCGCTTGGGAATCGATATTTTTGATCTAGCTTCCATAATTGATAATATTACTCTAGAAGAACTGCTGTCATATTCAGATAAAATATTTAATAAAGATCTAATGGTTGAATCAATAATTTTAAATGAGGACTGATTTTTTTGGCTTTTAAGCTTTATAATTTCATATTTTATATTACTATGGCAGCTTTTGGGTATTTTAATATTTATTTTCAGGATGCGGGGCTTGATTCTTTTCAAATTGGTTTAGTAAATGCTATACCAAGAATTTTTGCTCTGCTGCTGATGCCTTTTTGGGGGTTTTTAACTGATTATTTTCATGAAAATAAAAAAGTTTTATATATTACTCTAACCGGTACTTTTTTAACTGTTATTTTATTTCCTCAGACAACGTCATTTAAAATTTTAATGCTGCTTATGTTTTTTTATACTTTATTTCAAAATCCAATTGTGCCTCTATCTGATAGCCTTTTATTAGATTATCTCGGGGATAATTCTAATTTTTATGGTAAATTTAGACTTTGGGGTTCTGCAGGGTACATGCTTTCAGTCTCTGTAATGGGTTATTTTTTAGAGGCTACTTCTTCAGCAAATTTATTTTATGTTTATGCAGTTGTACTAATTTTATCTATGATTTTATTAAAATTTCTTCCTAAAAGTGAGAGAGAAATTGAAGTCTTAAATCCGGGAGATTTCATTAAGATATTTAAAAAGAAAAGGTTACTTTATTTTTTGTTTTTTGTTTTTATACTGCAGACTTCAATGAATGCTAATTACAGTTATTTTCCACTATATATTATTGCTAATGGTGGCGGGGAATTTTTAGTAGGAGTTGCCTTAACTATTTCATCTGCAAGTGAAATTTTGGCCTTCTTCTTTTCTGATAAAATAATTAAAAATAATAAATTTAGCAAGATAATTGTAGTTATTAGTATAGGCTTTATTATTCGCTGGCTGCTGCTTTCTTTGTTTCCTTATACACCAATGATTTTGTTTTCACAGCTGCTGCATAGTATTACTTTTGGGCTCTTTTTTGCAGTCGGAGTTGATTATGTTAATAAAATAAGTGGAGAAAAATTTAGAGCAACTGGTCAAAATATTTATGCAGGTGTTTTTATGGGGTTAAGTGCTATCTCCGGCAGTTTGATTGGTGGAAAAATTTATCAGTTAGCTGGAGGAGAAAGCATGTATTTTTTCTGGTCTATACTCTCAGCAGCTGCAGGTATAATTTACAGTCTATATTTATTTAAAAAAGAGAAGGAGTTAAAGTTAGATGCAGATTAATAATTTAGTTAAAGAATGTGCTGCTAAATTAAATATTGATCTTTGTCGTATAACTGATAATGGAGAATTAAAGCAAGAACGAAAAATATTAGAAAAAAGAAGCAAAGATAAATACTGGCCGCAACCATTTGCTAATCAGGATATTGCAGAATTAACAAATCCAGCTTTTCATTTTCCAAATTTAAAGTCAATAATTGTGGCTGCTGTCAGTTATAATAAAAATGGAACTAATCCTTTTTTATCTAATTATGTAACAATAGAAGATTACCATGTTTATCTTGAAAATAAATTAGAAAAATTGGCAGCCAGGCTGCAAAAAAAATTGAATAAAAGCTTCAATTATAAAATATTTGTAGATGAAGCTCCTTTTTTAGAAAAAGCTCTGGCCAGGAAAGCAGGAATAGGCTTTATTGGAAAAAACACACTTTTGATTAATCCTGAATTGGGTTCTAATTTATTTTTAGGAGAAATTTTTACAGATTTAGAAATAACTAAAGATCAACCTCTTGCTGACGATTGTGGAGACTGCAGACGCTGTATTGATAACTGCCAAGTTGATGCTTTGAAATCAGAATATTTATTGGCTGCAGAAGAATGCACAGCTTATTTAACTCAAAAAAAGGGAATACTTTCAGAAGCTGAAATCAAAAAAATTGGCCATCATATCTGGGGCTGTGATGATTGTAAAGATGTCTGTCCATATAATAAAAAGGCAGATAAATTAACAGCATCAGAATTAATGATTTTTGACAAAGGACTACAATATTTTCTTAATTTAGAACGCAAAGAGCTCCCAGAAGAATTAGCTAATACAGCAATAACCTGGCGGGGAAGCAGAATTCTAATTCGCAATGCAATGCTTGCAGCAGCTAACCTAAAAGAATTAAAGTATTTTAATTTGATTAAAGAAAAATTAAATGATAATTCTCCTGTTATTCGATATTATGCGGCCCTTTCATTGTTGGAAATAGATTTTAAAGAGGCAAAGGGTGTTATCGAAAAACATATAGCTCAAGAAAATAATAAAGAATATAAAAATAAAATAAAAAATATATTAGCAGCAAAGGAGGAAAATCATGGATATTAAATTAAATAATCAAAAATTAAAGATAATAGAAAAGAGTAGTATTGAAGATATAATAGCAGTAAGTGATATTTCAAATAAAGAAGATATTATGGCTGTTATTATAGAGAATGAAGTCTATGATTTGAACGAAGAGCTTGATCGAGATGCTGAAATTAAAACAGTTAGTATAAGCTCTGAATTAGGTAATAGAATTTATAGAAGAAGCCTTTATTTAGTAATGGCAAAAGCTATTTATGAACTGTTTCCGGAATCTGTTTTAGAAATCGAAATTTCTATTAGCAACGGCATCTATTGTGAGCTAAAAAATAAACAGAGCTTAAATAAAAGTGATTTGGTAAAATTAAAAAAAAGAATGGAAGAACTAATTGCAGCTGATCATAAAATAAAAAAACATAAACTAAAAAAGGAAAAAGTTTTAGAAATAATAAAAAATGAAAATTGTTCTTTTAGAAGTGAATTGATTCGGCAGCAGCAGAAAGACTATTATACTCTTTATGAATTAGATGGTTACTATGATTATTTTTATTATAATATGGTTCCTTCGACTTCATATTTAAAAGAATTTGATCTGCATTTAAGAATTCCTGGTTTTGTATTGCTTTTTCCTAAGTTCTTTAGTAATAAAAAGGTTCCTAAATTTATTGAGCAGCCTAAATTAGCCAATATATTTTTAGAGTATGAGAGGCTAGGGGAAATTCTTGGGGTGAATAATGTAGTAGAATTAAATCAGGTTATAGAGGCTCAGGAATATAATGAATTAATTAGAATATCAGAAGCACTGCATGAAAAAAAGATTGCAGCGATTGCAGATAGAATTAAAAGTGGGATGCCCAGGAACAAAATAATTTTAATTGCTGGACCAACTTCATCTGGCAAGACAACTTTTACTCATCGGCTATCAACCCAGTTAAAAATTAATGGTTTGCGTCCAGTTCAGATTTCTGGTGATGATTATTTTGTAAACAGGGAAAATACGCCTTTAGATGAAAATGGTGACCCTGATTTTGAATCAATTGAAGCTATTAACCTGGAATTGTTCAATGATCATCTTTTAAAATTAATTCAGGGAGAAGAAGTTCAATTACCTCGTTTTAATTTTGAAAAGGGAATTAGAGAAAAGAGTGGTAGGTTTTTAAAGCTAGATGATGATCAACCGATTTTAATTGAGGGTATACATGGGTTAAATGATAAAATGACTGAAGTGATTCCACAGGATTTAAAATTCAAAATCTATATTAGTGCTTTAACTCAGCTTAATATAGACTGTCATAATAGAATTCCCACAACTGATACTAGACTAATTAGAAGAATCGTAAGGGACAATCAATATCGTAATTTATCAGCGACCGACACCTTAAATTTGTGGCAGAGTGTGCGTAGAGGAGAGGAAAAAAATATTTTCCCGTATCAAGAAAATGCTGATGCAATGTTTAATTCAGCTTTAATCTATGAGTTGTCTGTTTTAAAAAATTATGTAGAGCCATTATTAAAGCAGATAGATAAAACAAATAAGAATTATCATCAGGCACAGCGATTACTTGAAATACTAAGTAACTTTAAGGCTATACCTGATAATGAAGTCCCATTTACTTCAATCCTAAGAGAGTTTACTGGCATGAGCGTCTTTAGAGATGAATAATTCAATATTTTCTTTAATTTCATCCCAATTATTAACTTTTGTAATCTTATTATTACCATTAAAATCATAATTATGATATTTACTAACTAAAAATACTGGAATATCTTTAGCTGCGATTTCTAAGGCATTTTCTTTTTTATCGTCAATAAATAAAGAAATGTTCTTTTTTGCAGCTAAAGGAGCTTTATCATGTTCATGATACAGTTCATGATAGGGAATATTATGATCATTTAACCATTTTTCAGTTAAAGAACGATGTTCTTCATGTCGGGCTGTAATTAGAATTAAACGATGACCCTCTTTTTCTAATTCAGCTAGGATTTCTCTTGCTTTATTTATTGGTTTTACACTGCTGTATACTTCTTCTATTTTTGCCTGAATAAAATCATTTAATTCCTGATTATTAATAGCAAATGCTTTAGCAAGATCGTAAGTATATTCTTTTAGAGTAATTTCTCTCTCAAAGAATTCATTCATTTTTTGCTGCCAAATACTATTGTTATCTGGACCCTCATCTGTCAAAACTCCATCAATATCTATACCGAAATTATATTTCATAGCCTAACACCTCATTTAATAAATTTAATCTTTTTGTAATATAAATTGTAATATAAATTTTTTTATTTATCCTTTTTATAATACTATCATTTTTTCTTATTTATGTCTAGATACTATGAACATTTGAGATATTTAAAAAATCAAGCTTTATTTTTTAGACAATTTAAAGTAAAATAGTATTAAGAATAATTCTCACAGGAGGCAGTAAATTGACTATAAAATTAAATAAAGAAGAAAAAGTAGAAAAACTAGTAGAATTATTTTCTGAAAACTATCCTGAACCTGGTACAGCTTTAAAGCATAAAAGTTCATTTGAACTTTTAATTGCAACAATTTTATCGGCTCAAACTACAGATGTTCAGGTTAATAAAGTAACAAAAGAACTCTTTAAAAAATATAATACACCACAAGATTTATTAAAACTTAGTCAAAAAGAATTAGAAAAGAAAATCAACAGTATAGGTCTTTATAGAAATAAAGCTAAATATATTTTAAAAACATGTAGAATATTATTGGATGAGTTTAAAGGCAAGGTTCCCGAAACTCGCAAAGAACTGCTTAAACTTTCAGGAGTAGGTAGAAAAACTGCTAATGTTGTTTTGGCAAATGCTTTTTCGAAGGCAGCTTTCCCGGTTGATACACATGTGTTTAGAGTTTCAGAGCGCCTTGGCTTAAGCAGTGGTAAAAATGTTGATCAAACCGAAAAGGAATTAACTGAGTTGATACCAAAAAAGTATTGGATTGATTTTCACCATTGGTTAATAGATCATGGAAGAGCTATCTGTAAAGCTCAAAATCCTGATTGTGAAAATTGTTTTGCCAGTCACTTATGTAGATATTATCAAAATAAATAAATTTGAGGGAGGAAGCAAAAATGAAAAAAATATTTGTCTTAGATACAAATGTACTTCTGAATGACCCTCGTGCTATTTATAGTTTTGAGGACAATGATGTTGTTATTCCACTCGCTGTTTTAGAAGAAATTGATAATTTGAAAACCAAAAGTTCAGATTTAGGTTTTAATGCTCGCGAAAGTTCCAGGATTTTAGAAGAACTAAGAAATAACGGTAATTTAAACGAGGGTGTGGAATTAGAATCTGGTGGTACAGTTAAGATTGTAATTAATGGTAAATTAGAATTACCTCAGGGTTTAAGCTCCAGCAAAATGGATAACAGAATTATTTCTACTGCTATCCACCTGCAGGAAAAAAATACTGACAGAAAAGTTATTATGATTTCCGATGATATTAACTTGCGTTTAATCTGTGATGCATATGGATTACAGGCAGAAGAGCATAATTCCAGCCGTTTAAAAGAAGAAGAAGTTTATTCGGGCTTTAAAGAAATAATGTGTAGTTTCAAGTTGATCGATAAATTTTATGAAGAAGAAAAAATTTCTTTAGCAGAACTTGATCAGCTTGATGATTCTTTATATCCAAATGAATTTGTACAATTAACAGCTGATGATAGAAATAAAAATACTGCACTGGCCCGTTTTGATGGTGAAAATTTAGTGCCTCTGCGCTATAACAAGAATCAGCCTGCTAAAATCAGAGCTAGAAATAGAGAACAACAGATGGCTCTTGAATTGCTGCTCGATGATGAAATCAAGCTGGTAACTGTTTCAGGTAAAGCTGGAACTGGTAAAACATTATTAGCGATTGCTGCAGGTTTAGACAGAGTAGTTGATGAAAAAGCTTTTTCAAAATTATTAGTTGCCAGACCTATTCAACCAATGGGTAAGGAACTTGGTTTTTTACCAGGTGATGTTGAAGAAAAAATGGGTCCCTGGATGAAGCCGATCTTTGATAACTTAGATTTTATAGTTCACCGAAATAAAGATGCAAAATATGCCTATCAAAAATTATTAGATAAGGATTTAATTCAGATTGAAGCATTAACCTATATTAGAGGTAGATCAGTGCCAGATCAGTTTATTATTATTGATGAGGCACAAAACTTATCCTTACATGAGGTCAAAACTATAGTAACCAGAGCTGGAGAAAATTCAAAACTAATTTTCACTGGTGATCCATTCCAGATTGATAATCCATATTTGAATTTTCATAAAAACGGTTTAAATTATCTAGCGCATAAATTTCATGACCAAAAAATTGCAGGTCATGTTATGTTAAAAGAAGGTGAAAGATCAGAACTTGCTGAGATTGCTAGTAATCTTCTTTAAACAGGGAGTTGTATTTGATGAAAAAATATTTACGATTGATTATTATCTCTGCTGTCTTAATCGGTATTTTTATACCAATTTTCGATTATTATTTTGAGGAAGCAGATAAAAGTACCATAATGATGGCCCAGGATAGCAGAGATAGAAATATAAATGACTTCTTCGAATTGGCAAAAGAAGCATTTTACGAAGGCCGCTATGATTCTGCAGAATATTATTATCAGCAGATTATTGAACTTGCACCTTATAATTTAGAGGCCAGGAGAAATTTAGCTGTGGTTTATAGTGATCAAAATAAATTGGAAGCAGAAAATAAAATTTTATTGGAAACTGCTATTTTAAGTAATGACAATAATGATTATTTTAAATTAGCTGTTAATTTTTATGAGCTTAATAATAGCTTAGCTTCTAATTATATTTTAGAAAATAAGATTAAAACTGAAACTGAAGCTGAATCCAAAGCACAAACTGCTGATTTTCTTTTCCGAAAATATTATTATTTAATTCAAAATCATCTAGAATTAAAAAATTATAAAATTGCAGAAGAATATTTACAGAAAATGAGCGATTTAAAGATAAATGATTCAGGGTTTTATCTGTTAAAGGCCGAATTAAATAAATTACAAAATAATTATTTAGCAGCATTTAATGATTATCAAAAGGCTTATCAAGCAAATAAAGCTCAAAGTTATTTGTATAAAGATATGGCTCAAATGCTCGAAAATGCAGGCGAAGAAATAAAAGCTTATAATTACTGGCAGCGAACTCTTGCTTATGGTTTGTTTAAGCAACTTGCATATCAAAAAATTAATTTTTATCAGAAAAAATATCCAGAATTAAAGCCAAAAAAAGAAGAAGATGATCCAGAAGCTATTGATCCTTTTGCTTTAAAAGCTTCTTGGCAGCAGGTAGCTGAACTAACTGAACAGGAAATAACACAAATGCTGAGGATTGGACTTCAGGAGAATAATAAAAAGCTTCTGTTTCAATACTCAGATCCTTTTTCGATTGTTTATAATGAAAAAGTTATATTTAGAGGTGAGGCTAAAAAAAATTATCTGCTGGAGCTGGAATCTAATTCAATTTATCTAAGCAGTAATAATGAAAAAATTAAACTCGGAGACTCTAAATTAGAATATCAAATATACAGCAGTCATAAAAACTCATCTTTTTATGTTTATAATATTAGCTATGGAGAAGGCTATTTCTGGCAGGGAAGCGGCAACAGACAGTACAGAGGTAATATGATAATTAAAGGAGAAGGAGAAGAATTTACTTTAATAAATCAGGTAGAATTAACTCCTTATTTAATTTCTGTTGTTCCATCTGAAATTTATGCCAGTTGGCCGATGGAAGCTTTAAAAGCTCAGGCGGTGGCTGCTAGAAGTTACACCTTAAATAATTTAGGTAGACACAGCAATGATGGCTATGATCTTTGTTCTAGTGTGCACTGTGCGGCTTATAATGGTATTATGAGTGAGCACCACCGTACTACTGAGGCTGTTTTATCGACTCAGGGAGAAAGTGCTGTTTTTGAAGGTGAAATTATTGAAGCTGTTTTCAGCAGTAATAGTGGTGGTTATACAGAGCGAAGTGATCAAATCTGGTCAGCCGATTTGCCTTATTTAAGGGGTTCTAATCAGATGAAAGAGGATAATTATAATTTTCCTTTAGCACCAGCAGATTTTCAAAATTGGCTTCTTAATTCACCTGAATCATACTCTAAAGATTATGGAAGCAGTAATTATCGTTGGCAGTTAAGAGTTCCAGCTGAAATAATAGAATACCGCAGCGGTTTAGATAAAATCAGGAAAATAGAAATTAAGGAACGGGCTCAAGGCGGTACAATTACTTCTTTAACAATCTATAGTGATCAAAGTGAAGAAAATTATAGTGTTTCGCGAATTAGAAGAGTTTTAGGAGGTTTAAAAAGCAGTCGCTTTTATTTTAACAGTCATTATGATCAAAATGGATATTTAAAAGATTTATATATTTATGGAGCTGGTTGGGGACATAACCTAGGACTTGATCAATCAGCTTCAGCTGGCATGGGCGCTGCAGGCTGGGATTATAAAGAAATTATTAAACATTTTTATCCTGGTGTAGAGATAATTAAATATGATTAGAACAATAATTTGCTTTTATAGCAAATATTATTTATAATTATATTAACAATAAAATATTATCTTCAGGGTAAGGTGAGTTTTAAGCAATTCCTAACCGGTGGTATAGTCCACGAGCTTCAGCTGAACTGGTGAAATTCCAGTACCGACGGTAAAGTCCGGAATAAAGAAGATTAAATGAATTAGAAGCCCTGTTTTTAGCAGGGCTAATTTTTTTGTCAAAAAATGAAGATAATAAATATAAATAAAAGGAGATAGAGAATGGATACTAAAAAAATCACTACAACCGCAGTTTTAGCAGCTTTTTCTTTAGTTTTAATGCTAATAATTCGTTTCCCAATGTTTTTGCCATTTTTAATATATGAGCCAGGTGATATCCCAATATTAATAATTGCGTTTTTATTTGGTCCTGGTGCAGCAATAGGGGCAACTTTCATTTTATCTATTTTAATGGCTGTATTTACAGGTTTGGGGGGTCCATTTGGAGCTTTTATGCATTTTCTAGCTACCGGTGTATTCGCCGGAACAGCTGGTTATTTTTATCAGCAGCACCATAATAGAATAGGAGCTGTCAAAGGCTTAGTTATTGGTTCAATTGCCATGACTGTTGTGATGGCCGGAGCAAATTTAATTTTTAATCCTATCTTTTATGGAATTCCTAGGGAACAAGTTTTACAGATGATGCTGCCGGGGATTTTACCATTTAATTTAAGTAAGGCAGTTATTAATTCTGTGATTACTGTTTTAGTTTATAAAAAACTTGCTAACTTCCTAAGGAGTAAGGCTTTAATAAAACAAGAACAGTTAGCAGAATAAGTTTGACAAACACCCCAAAATTGAGATAAAATTTTTATGAGAGGAGATGTTTTTTTGCAGATAACATTTTTAGGAACAGGAACCTCTCATGGGGTACCTGTTATTGCCTGTGATTGCGAGATTTGTCAATCTAGCAATCCAAAAAATAAAAGAATGCGGACATCAATTCATATTAAAAGCAAAGAATATAATTTATTGATAGATACTCCGCCTGAGATGAGATTGGAATTGATTAATAATAATATAAAAAATGTAGATTCGGTTTTGATGACTCATGCCCATGCAGATCATATTATGGGTTTTGATGATATAAGAGCTTTAAACTGGTTTCAAGGTAAAGAAATGCCAGTTTATGGAGATACAAAAACTCTAAAAGCTATTAAAAGAGTTTTCCCCTATATTTTTTCAGATAAAAATCCAGGTGGAGGAGTACCTCAGGTTATACTAAAGGAAATAGAAAAAGAATTAACTTTTAGAGATCTAAAGGTTAAGTCGGTTCCAATTTATCACGGTGATAATCAAATTTTAGCTTATAGAATTAATAATTTTGCTTATTTAACAGATTGTAGTAAAATACCTGAAAGTTCCTTAGAACTTTTGGAGGGGATTGAATATGCCGCTGTTGATGCACTTCGTTTTGAAGAACATCCCACTCATATGTCTGTAGACCAGGCTGTTGAATTAGTTAATAAATTAGACTTAAAACATGGATATTTAACTCATATTTCTCATAGATTAGATCATCAAAAATTGGATGATTATCTACCAGACCATTTAAGTCCAGCCTATGATGGATTAGTAATAAATATTTAGTCAAAAAGATATAGCTGATAATAATTTTGAACTAAAGTGGGCTTGCCCCAAGGAGGAACAATATATTGAATATAGTACTTGTTGAACCAGAAATTCCACAAAATACTGGTAATATAGCTAGAACCTGTGCTGTAACGGATTCTAAACTTCATTTAGTTAAACCCTTAGGCTTTTCAACTTCAGACAAATATTTAAAAAGAGCAGGTCTTGATTACTGGAATAAATTAGATATAAGTTATTATGATAATTTAGATCATTTTTTTAAAGTGAATCAGGGAGGACGCTTTTTTTATGCAACTACCAAAGCCGCAGCTGCTTATTCTGATTTTGAATATCAGGAAAATGATTATTTTTTATTTGGTAAAGAAACAGCAGGATTACCAGAAGATTTGTTGGAAGCAAATTTAAATCGTTGTATTAGAATTCCAATGAAGGATAAATTAAGGTCATTAAATCTTTCTAATTCAGTTTCTATAATTATATATGAGGCCCTTAGACAGAATAATTTTATAAATTTAAACAAAAAAGGAAAATATAAAAAGGAAATTTAACTTTTATATAGAATTATATATAATAGAATATAATGGAGAAAGGAGGGGAGATATGGAAAAAAATAACTATTTAACTACACTAATAATTTTATTAGTTTTTCTTTTGTCAATAACTATTACAGCCTCAGCTTTTCAGGTTAAATTGAATGATCGTGGAAGAGATGTAATGGAAATTCAAAAATATTTAAAAATTTTGGGATATAATGTATCACCGGATGGCATTTTTGGGAAGGGTACTGAAAATTCAGTGAAAAATTTTCAAAAGAGCCAAAATCTTAGTGTTGATGGAATTGCTGGTGATAATACCCGTCAGTTATTGAAGAAAATGATTTCTGAGAAAGTATCTTATGAATTATATGTGGTGGATAATGGAGATACTCTGTCAGGAATTGCTAGGTCAAGAAATTCTAGTGTAAAAAAGATTATGAAATTCAATAATATGAGTTCTGCCAGAATTAAACCGGGTCAGGACTTGAAAATTCCACGAGATAAAGTAGTTAAAGCTGATACTCAAAATCAAAGCACAGTTAATTCTGCCAATAATGAAGCAGAAAATGTTAAAGTATATTATACAGTTCGTAAGGGAGATACTTTATCAGCAATTGCAGCGCGTAGAAACTTACCTGTTGAAGAGATAATGAATGCAAATAATCTCAGTTCAGATTTTATTAAAGCTGGACAGGAACTAGTGCTCCCAATTATTGACTCAAAAGCTTCAAATAAAAATGTTAAAAAAGAAGCTAAGAATTCACAAAAGCAGTCAACTACTGCTGATAAAATTGTACATAAAATTCGGCGTGGTGATGCTTTAAGTACTATTGCTCGAATGTATGGTACTGATGTAGATACAATTCGGCGGGCTAATAACTTGAATGGAGACAGAATTGTTGCTGGTGAAGAGTTAATTATTACTGATTATCAACGTGGGCCATTTAATCTAGCTAGAAATTCTTTAATTTGGCCTGTTAATGGTCGGATTACTTCTAATTTTGGTTGGAGAACTCATCCGATTAAAAAAACAAGATTATTCCATAATGGTTTAGATATTGCTGTTCCTTCTCGAACTCCAGTTAAAGCAGCAGCAGGAGGAGAAGTTGTACATAGTGGTTGGATGAATGGTTTTGGATATACAGTTATTATTGATCATGGTCGAGGTGTAGAAACACTTTATGCTCACAACTCTAAAGTTAGTGTAGCTAAGGGATCTATGGTTAATAAGGGCCAACAGGTTGCTTTATCCGGAAATACTGGTTTAAGTACAGGTCCTCATCTTCATTTTGGAGTTTTACAAAATGAAAAACCACTTAACCCTAAAAATTATTTACCATAATGTTTTGGATTATTAGACAGACAGCGTAAAGTTGTCTGTCTTTTATCGTCATTTTTTAGATTTAAGTAATATTTTTAAATTATTTTCACTTTTTTCTTGACAACTCATTGTATTGTTGATATTATAAAAAGCGTCGCAAGAGAAATGGGCCATTAGCTCAGTTGGCAGAGCACCTGACTTTTAATCAGGTTGTCGGAGGTTCGAATCCTCCATGGCTCACCATTTATAGCGCGGGGTAGAGCAGTCTGGTAGCTCGTCAGGCTCATAATCTGGAGGTCATCGGTTCGAATCCGGTCCCCGCAACCATTTTTATTTTTATTACATATTCGGTGGGATAGCTCAGTCGGTAGAGCAGTGGATTGAAAATCCACGTGTCGACAGTTCGATTCTGTCTCTCACCACCATTTTTTTAAATATTAAAGCCAGGCATTTAGCCTGGCTTCTTTTTTTGCTTAAATATTATTTTTCTTTAATCTTTGTCTTGATTTAAATAATTTTTTTATATTTATAGTTATTTTTATTCAAAAATAATATCAGCTGATTCTAATAAATTTTCCGGAATTTTTAGATTAATCTGATCAGCAGATTTTTTATTAATGTAAAGTTTTAATTCTTTTGAAGATTCAACAGGCATTTCTGCTGGATTACTACCATTAAGAATTCGAGCAGCCATAGACCCTGTCTGTTTTCCTAACTGATAATAATCAATTCCCAAAGTTGCGATTGCACCCTGTTCAACTGAATTATTTTCAGAAGCGAATACAGGAACTTGACGGTTGTGTGCTGTCTGGAGTACAGTTGGCATAGCAGAAACAATAATATTATCAGTTGGCACATAAATTGCATCTACATTATCAACTAAAGAAGAAACTGCAAGACTTACTTCGCTGCTGTTACTAACTGTTGCTTCTTCAAGATTAATTCCCATTTCTTTAGCTTTTTCTTTAGCTAGTTTAACCTGAACAGTAGAATTTACTTCACCGGGGTTATATAAAATACCGATATCTTTTACTTCTGGTAGGAAATCTCTTATTAATTCTAATTGTTTTGCTACCGGATTCATATCTGTTGTGCCTGTGATATTAGCACCCGGTTTTTCCATACTCTGAACTATACCAGCCTCAACTGGATCAGTAACTGCTGTTATTAAAACTGGGGTATTTTTTAAGACATTTGCAGCTGTTTGAGCTGAGGGTGTAGCAATTGCTAAAACTAAATCTACTTTATTTTGATTAAATCTTTGAGCTATAGTTTGAGCAGTTGAAAAATCAGCTTGAGCGTTCTGAAGATCAATCTTTATATTTTCTCCTTCTACAAACCCCTCTTTAGCTAACTGATCAATAAACCCTTCTCTGGCTAAATCTAAAGACGGATGCTCAACAAACTGTGAAATACCTATTTCATATTCCTCAGCTGCTAAATTCATTGAAAATAAAAATACTAGTGCTAAGACTAAAAGTAATAAATGTCCCTTTTTAAAAAATTTCTTCATACTTTTCCCTTCTCCCTTCTTTTGAAAAAATTAATTATTTAAGTCAATTATATAATCATTTTCTTTTGCTTGTCAATTTTCATTTTTTAAAAAATGACTAATTTTATATTATATTTTTAATATAAGATAAGTTAATTTCTAAATATAAACTTTAATTTCTTTTCAAAATTATATATAATAATAAGAGAAATATCAAAAAATAAATTTGAGGTGTTATAAATGTCAAAAAATCCAGAAGTAACAATAACAATGGAAGATGGAAATCAAATTAAACTAGAATTATATCCAGAAAAAGCAGAGAATACAGTTAAGAATTTTATTGAACTGGTTGAGAATGATTATTATGATGGGCTTAATTTTCATCGTGTAATTAAAGGCTTTATGGTTCAGGGTGGATGTCCTGATGGCACTGGAATGGGGAATCCAGGTTATTCAATTAAAGGTGAATTTGCGGCCAATGGTCATGATAATGATTTAAAGCACAAAAGAGGGGTAATTTCAATGGCAAGAAGCTCAGCTCCTGATTCAGCAGGGTCCCAGTTTTTTATAGTCCATCAAGATGCTCAACATTTAGATGGCCAGTATGCAGCCTTTGGAGAGGTTATAGAAGGCATGGATACTGTTGATCAAATAGCTGAAGTAGAAACAGGTGCAAGAGATTTACCAAAAGAAGAACAGGTAATGAAATCAGTAGAAGTAGAAACATTTGGGGCAGAATATGAGGCTCCAGAAAAGCTCTAACTTGATCAATCTTAAAAAAATATTAATTTAATAGGCTGGCAGTTAATTCTGTCAGCTTTTTTAAATAATTTTGTTTTTTGTTTATTAATTGTATATAATTAAATAAGTGAACAAATTTCAGACTTTTTAATTAATTTAAAATATTTAATTATTATTTGAAGTGAAATTAACTTAGGGAGATGGCTAATGAAATATTTAAAAAAATATCTTAGTTTTGTTCTGCTGATATTATTTTTTTTAATATTCACAATTTCAATCCAGGCAGAGGAATTTATAACTTTAGGTGTTACTTCCAAAAAAATTGCTCTATCAAAATTAGAAAGCTGGCAGTCTATTTTGGATGAAGTCTCTAAAAGAAGTGGTATAGATATTGAATTGGTAGTTGCTAAAGACCACCAAACATTAATAGATTTAATGAAAAACAAAAAAATTGATATGGGTTATTTTTCGCCAGTTTTTTATGTAAAAGCACATGATGAATTAAACTGTAAACCAGTGGTGTTAGAGAAACGACTTGGTAGTTCTTATTATCAAGGAGGCTTTATTGTTCGTAAAGATTCTAAAATTGAAAAGATTGATGATTTAAAAGGTAAAAAATTAGCTTTAACTGCTGAAAAAGATTCTACTTCTGGCTACTATTTACCAATAGCTATTTTAAAAAGCTCTGGTATAAGTCACAAAAATGATTTAGATGTTGTATATACAGGCAAGCATATTAATGTTCTTAAAAGTGTCAGCTATGGATTAGTTGATGCTGGTGCAATAAAATTATTTATTTTAGAAAATGAGCTTAATAAAAAATATAGTTCGGGAATTAAAATAATTGCTAAATCTTCTTATTTACCTACATCTTCTATAACCGCCAGAGATGATATAGAAGAAGAGACAATAAATAAGCTTAGAAAAGCTTTTATAAGTTTAAATAGTGATCCAACTGGGTTAAAAGCTATGCATAAATCTGGCTTTGATGGTTTTGCTGCAAGTGATGATCAGATGTATGATATAGTTCGAGATTATTTAGCTGATTATAATAAAAAATTATAATCAAGTAAATTTAAAGAGAGTTTTAAAGATAAGGATGATTAATTTTGTCATTAAAAAGAAGATTAATTACTTATATAATGTTAATATTTTTATTAATTATGCTTTTGGTAGGCTATGTGTTAATTGTTCAGCAAAAGGATATTTTTCAAGAAGAAATTGAAAGAAGAGGTAAACTTTTAGCTAGAACATTAGCAGAAATCAGTAAAGAAGCTCTGCTTGTGCATGAATTTAGTACTCTTTCGAAAAATGTCATGTCTTTTGAAAATGAGCAGGATGTAGTCGGAGTAAAAATAATAAATAATAATGGTAGAATTTTAGCAGCATTAGATAGAAATTTAGAAGGGACGTTTAACAAAAAAAATTATGAGCAAAAGCAAAACTATGTGGATGATGATAAGTTAATAACAATCAAAGATATTATTGTAGATGAAGATGTAATTGGCAGAACAATAATTACGCTTTCCCAACAGACTTTAAAAAATAAAATAAATTATTCAATTAGAATGATGGTTGTCATATTAACCTCATCTTTTTTACTGCTGACATTTATAATTCACATTACATCTGATTATTACTTAGAACCAATTACTAATCTGGCTAAAATAGTTCGTAAAATTCCAGAAAGTGATTTTAAAATCTCTAAATTAAAGTCTAAAAATCCTCCTTTAGAATTGAAGGAACTATATAATTCTGTAATCTGGATGTATGAAGAAATGCTGATAATCAGGAAAAGTCTAATTGAGAAAACACAAATGGCTACTCTTGGTAAAATGTCAGCTTATTTAGCTCATGAAATAAGAAATCCTCTAGAAGCTATTTCTGGAGCAGTAGAGGTAATAAAATTAAAGAGAGAATCCGATTTTCATAACGGATTTTTTGAAATAATAAATGAAGAAATTGAAACATTAAATAATTTCTTAGAAGAGTTTTTGAATTTTGCCAGAATTAAATCCTATGAATTTAAAAAAATTGATATTATTAATCTTCTTAATGATATTTCTAAATTATTAGAGTCAATGATAAAAAATAATAACATAACTTTAATCAAAGAGTTTAATAGCCAGCACAGATATATCAAAGGTGATATCAATAAAATAAAAAGTGTATTTACTAATATTATTTTAAACTCAGTCGAAGCAATTAAAAAATCAGGTTATATTAAAATAAAAGTTGAAGATGATGAAGATTTCATTTTAATTTATATTGAAGATAATGGTAGTGGGATTAATAATAAAGATCTGGATAAGATTTTTGATCCATTTTTTACAACTAAAAAAAGTGGTAGTGGTATAGGTTTAAGTATTTCAAAAGAAATTATTGAAAAACATGATGGAAAAATTGATGCAGAAGTTGAAAATAATACAATTTTCAAAATTAAATTACCTATCTATAAGGATGATAGCGGCAATGAAAAAGATATTAATAGTTGATGATAAAGAAAACATTTTGAAGGTTTTAAAAGCAATATTAGAAGCAGAAAATTATATAGTTGATTATGCAAATGATGTAAATACGGCGATTAAAAAAGCTGGAAGTTTTAATCCAGATCTAATTATATCTGATATAAGAATGCCTAAAATGAGTGGTCTAGAGTTTTATGAAACAATGTTAAAGAAAAATATTAAAAGTAAGTTCATTTTTATGACTGCTTTTGGAAGTATTCCAATGGCAGTAAAAGCAATGAAATTAGGTGCATCAGAATTTTTGACTAAACCACTAGATTATGATGAATTGAAAATTAAAATTCGTAATTTAATCGGTCAAACAGAAATAGACCATAAAGATGAAGTTAGAAAAAAATATAAGGAAATAATTGGAGAAAACCAGACAGTATATAATTTAATTGAAACTATTGAGATGGCTGCTGATTATAGTTCCACAGTTTTGATTGAGGGAGAGAGTGGATCTGGAAAAGAATTAGTTGCAAGAGCCCTACATTATCACAGTCAGCGGCGAGAAAATAATTTTGTTGCTGTAAATTGTGCAGCCCTTAATCATAATATTATAGAATCAGAGTTATTTGGACATAAAAGAGGAGCCTTTACAGGTGCTGTTAAGGATAAAAAAGGAAAATTCGAATTGGCAGATCAGGGGACTTTAATGTTAGACGAAATAACTGAAATTAGTCTCGATACCCAATCTAAATTATTGCGGGTGCTTCAAGAAAAGCAGTTTGAAAGAGTTGGCGAAAATAAAAGTATAGATATTGATGTTCGAGTAATTGCAACAACTAATCGAGATATTAAAAAAATGGTCGAAGAAGATAAGTTTAGAAGTGATTTATTTTATCGATTAAATGTATTTCCAATAAAGATTCCCCCTCTTAGAAAAAGAAAATCAGACATCAGTATCTTAATAGATCATTTTATCAAGAAAATATCAAAAAGAGAAAATATAGCCCAAAAAAGAATTTCAAATGAGGCTGTTAATTTGTTAAAACAATATGACTGGCCTGGTAATATAAGAGAGCTAGAAAATTTAACTGAAAGATTAATTATTATTTCTAAAAGCAATGACATTACTTTACAGGATTTACCACAGGATATTTTAGAAAAAATTAATTATGATAGAGATGAATTAACTGAAAAAGAAAAAATAATTAATTCTTTAAGAAAAAGTAAAGGTAATAAGACTAAAGCAGCTAAAATCTTAGGAATTTCAAGAAAAACATTATATAATTGGATAAAAAAATATAAAGATGATCGAGAAGTATCAGACTTAGTTGAGTAATTTATACACTTAAATTGTGAAGTTTACTAAAAATACACACAATAATGAATATTATAATTTTTAAATCAGTAAAAATTCTTTTTTAATAAGAATCTTTACTGATTTTTTCATTTAATAAAACAAAATAAAAACTTAATTATTAATAATATTATCCATATTTTTACATAATACTTACTTGTTAATATTGATTATTAATAATTTTCAAAAAAATATGGTTTCATATTATAATTTACTGAATTTTATTATTCTGGAACGGAAATTGCATTATATATAGGTGACAGGTCAAACTATTAAATATTTTAGCTTTGGGGGTGAATAAAAAAGTTAAGCTTTACTTACTATTTATTTACTATTTTTATTTCATTAAGAACAAAATTAAATTAGGGGGATATTAAATGTTTAAAAAAATTAGTGAAAGAAAGATTTATTCTAGACTGATTATGGCTGTTTTAATTACAATGCTTTTAGCTGGTAGTGTTTTAGCCAGTGGACATGTACAGTCAGATAATCCTAAGTATGTATTTTTTCTAATCGGTGATGGTATGGCATCTTCTCAGGCAACATTGGCAGAGTATTATAATCAATTTGAAAATCTCGAAGAGCCTAATCACAGTTATGAAGAACATGGAGAAAGTTTCATTGATATGACAACAGAAGAACATAGTGATAGACTAATGATGCACAGATTGGATTTTGCTGGTTCTACAAGAACTGCAGGATCATTTACTTTAGTACCAGGATCTGCTCAAACTGCTACATCCTTAGCTACAGGTATTAAAACTGATAGAAATACCATTTCATTAGATGTTAATGATAACCCAGTCAAATCAGTTTTAATGGCTGCAAAAGAAAAGGGAATGGCTACTGGATTAGTATCAACTGCAAGAATTACACATGCAACACCTGCTGCTTTTGCTTCTAATGTACCAGATAGAGGAATGGAAAATGAAATAGCAGCTCAGTATCTTGAAAATAAGATTGATTATCTTGCTGGTGGTGGAGCAAGACATTTCTTAGCCAGTAGTAATGAAAATTCTAAACGAAAAGATGACAGAAATCTATTTGAAGAATTTGCAAATGAAGGTTATGAAGTCTTTGAATCAAGTGCTGATACAGCAGCTTTTAGAGATTACATGCCAATGGCTGGAGATAGAGTTCTTTATACTCCTACTATGAGTCATGTTTCTTACGAAATTGATAGAGTTAATAAGTTAGTTCCAAGTATCGCAGAAATGACTCAAAAAGGTATAGATTTACTAAGCCAAGATGATGATGGATTTTTCATGATGGTTGAAGGTGGACGTATTGACCATGCCGCTCACGATAATGATGTAGCTGCAACTATTCATGATACTTTAGCTTTTGATGACGCTGTTAAAACAGCTTATAAGTTTTATTTAGAGCATCCTAATGAAACTTTAATTATTGTTGCTGGTGACCACGAAACTGGTGGCCTCGGTTTAAACAGTTGTGAAGGTATGGAATATGATTATTTCATGGATTTAGGACCAATTCGTGATATTAAAGTTTCTATCGAAGAAGGTTTTGAGTATACTGGTGATAGAGCACAAGTATATACTGATTTAAAAGAAGATTTTGGTATTGAAAAACTAAACGATAGAGAAAAAGAAATGCTTGAAAACGCTATGGATCTTCAAGATGCAGAAGGTAGCGGAGCAAATGTAATGGACTTTGGTGGATATTGGCCGCAAGCAAGCTGGATAAGTCCAGTACAGTCAACTATAGCTCATATTACTTCTAAGAGATCAGAAATTGGTTGGACTTCTTCCGCTCACACTGGCCAGATTATTCCAATTAGATCTCATGGTGCTGGTGCAGCAAGATATAATGATTCAATGGATAATACAGATGTAGCTAATATCACTGCAGAACTACTAGATGTAGAACTTAATTAAAGTAGATCTATAAAAGTGAATTACTAATGAATAGGTGAGGATTTATTCCTCACCTTTTCTTTGAACTTAATCAGGAGGCATGAAGATGAAAAGCAAAAAAATTAAAGCAATAATTTTTATTATTATTATTACCGCATCACTTTCCTTTTTATTTTACAATTTAAGTTTTCAGCCTGATACGAGAGAACTCCGAGCTGTAGTAAAAGAAGTTAATGATAGTGAAATTAGTGGTTCAGGTGTTCAAAAATTTGGAAGGCAGCTAGTTCAAGTTGAAATTAAAGAGGGTAAATTTAAAGGAGAAACTTTTAATGCTTCAAATCATCTGATTGGAAATTTCGCCTGGGATTATCGTTTTAGTGAAGGTGATGAAATTCTAGTTGCAATTTCAGAAACCGAGAGTGGTGAAATTAGAGCAGTAATTGCCTTAGATATTTATCGACAGGGTTGGATTTTAGTTTTACTCGCACTATTTATTATCTTACTATTACTTTATGCACGTTACATAGGTTTAAAAGCTCTGTTTTCATTTATTGGAAGTATAATAATCATCTGGAAAGTGCTAGTTCCAGGCTTATTAAATGGTTTAAATCCGTTATTGTTTACAACTTTTGTACTGATAATTTTATCTGCTTTAATTTTATTTTCTATTGCTGGTTTTACCAAAAAAGGATTAGCTGCATTTTTTGGTACAAGTTTGAGCCTTTTAATTACAATTATTTTAACAATCTTTTTTGGAAATAAACTTGCTTTAGATGGAATGTCTGCTCCTTATGTTGGGGAAATGCTGGCAGCAGGTTATTTTAATTTAAATGTAAGAGACATATTTTATGCAGCAGTTGTTATTGGCGCTTCTGGAGCAGCAATGGATATTGCCATGGATATGTCTACTACAATTAAGGAACTTAAAGAAAAAAGGCCCGATATGGAAATGAAAGATTTAATTAAATCAGGTTTTAATGTAGGTAGTGATGTTATTGGAACAATGACCACAACTCTTTTATTAGCTTATGCAGGTGGGTATTTAACTTTAATGATGGCTTTTATGACCCGAACAACTACCTTAAGAAGAATTTTTAATTTAAGAATTATAGTTTCAGAAATTTTAAGAACTATTGTTGGGAGTATAGGTTTAGTGATAGTGGCACCAATTACAACAATTTTTGCTGCCTGGCTTTATAGCAGAGAATTTAAACTAAAAGATATTAAGGATAAATTTTTAAAAAATTAATTAAGCATGATTTTTACTAAATGAAAAGCAAATAATTAAATAGATTAAACTTTTAAGGACTGTAAAATAAAATTTACAGTTCTTTTTTGGTTTTATACTAATTTTTTTGATTTGTGATTTATATTTTGACTGTGCCTAGAGGACGGAGATCAATTTGCAATTTTCTAATATTAATATAATTTATTATATAATATTACGATTTAGAAGATAGATTAATTCAAAAAGAAAAAAACTAAAAAATAGAAATATTAAGAAAATTGAAGGAATTTTTAATATTATGTTCAATTATGTGAATAAGGCCAATCATAAATGATTTTAAAAGGAGGAGTTAATTAAAATGAAAAAGACAGTTTTATATTTTTTAGTGTTGTTAATCTCCTTGATGTTGTTACCTCAAATTGTTTTAGCACAAAATGATACAGTTGTAGTATATTCACCTTGGGCAGATCCAGTAATGAATGAATTAGCAGAAATGTTTAAAGAAGAAACTGGCTATAATTTAAAAAATGTAAATATTTCAACAGGTGAAATATTTGCAAGACTCCAAGTTGAGTCAGGAAATCCACAAGCTGATGTATGGCATTCAGTAAGGGCGCTTTATCTTGATGAAGCGAAAGCAAAAGGTCTAATTAGATCTTATGAAACTCCAGAAAATGCCAAATATATGTTAGAATCTTATACTTATCCTAAAAAAGATTATATTATAGGTACTACAATGTATCCTTTAGTATTTGCTTATAATACTGAATATCTAGCAGAGTTAGGTTATGATGCACCTGAAAATTGGGGTGATTTATTAAATCCTAGATGGAAAGATAAAATTGTAATGCCTCACCCTGCAACTTCTGGTACTGCCTTTGCTATGTTGGCGACAGTAATTGAGTTGTATCAGCAGGCTGATGAAACTGGTATTGAGTCAGAATTGGGTTGGGATTATATTGAAAATTTAAGCAAAAATATTGGTCAATATACCAGAAGTGGTACAACTCCAAGTCTTTTAACTGCAAGGGGAGAATATCCATTAGCAATTCAATTTTATGATCGCATTTATCGCATGCAAAATGAGGGATATCCAATCAAAGCTATTTTCCCAGAACCTGTTTATGCAGCGCCATCTTGTTCAGCTTTAGTGGCTAATTCTCCAAATCCAGAAGGTGGAGATGCATTTCTTAACTTTATGCTATCTAAAAAAGCTCAAGAAATTGTAAAAAAAGAGGGTAATTATTCTGTAAGAACAGATGTTGATCCTCCTGAAGGTGCAAAACCACTTAGTGAACTAGTTGTTTTTGAAGATGATTACAGCTGGGCAGCGGAAAATAAAAATGATATGCTTGCTAAATTTTTACAGGTTGCTCACTAAAGATTTTTGTAAGCTTTTCATTTTTAATATTAAATAATTTATAGAAGTTAGTTATTTATGGTTGGTCCTAAATTTTATAGGGGGGGTATAAGCACAAATGAAATTATTTAAAAAAGAAAAAATTGCTCAGCCTAAGCTTGAACCCATTGTTAAAGTTATCATATTTATTATATCTATGATACTGCTTTATTTTATAATATATCCTATAGCTCAGGTACTAAGTAAAAGTATTACTGATTATAGTGGTAATTATATAGGATTTATAAATTATCTAGAGTTTTTAAAGTCTAGTTATTTTAGAGGTGTTTTCTATAATACAATGCTGATTGCTGTGACAGCAACTTTAGGGGCAGTAATTTTAGGTACTATTTTTGCTTTTGCAATAACCAAAAGTAATATTCCAGGCAAAAAATTTTTTATGTTTATTGGTATTCTACCAATGATTACCCCAGCATTTATTAACGCATTTTCTTTAATATTATTATTTGGTAGAAAAGGAATTGTTAATAACATACTTTATTCATTATTTGATTTTAGATTTGTGATTTACGGCTGGCATGGAGTAGTTTTTTCACAGATTATTACGCTATTTCCACTTGCATACATAGTGACAGCTGCAGCTTTTACAGGATTAGGCTCTGAGCTGGAGAGCGCTGCAATGGATTTAGGTGCCCCACCTTTGAGAATAATTAGAACTATTACATTCCCCTTAATAACTCCTGCTATTATGGCAGCATCACTTTTAATTTTCATGACTAATCTGGCAGCTTTTGGTGCTCCAGCTATTTTAGGTGGTGGAGAAACCACTCTGGCTGTAGAAGCAGTTATTCAGGTTTTAGGAGTAGGTAACTGGCAGATGGGAACTACTGTAGCAGTAATTCTTTTAATACCAAGTTCTTTAGTCTTTTTTCTTCAAAATAAATTTAAAAAGAAAGCTTCTTATGTTACAGTGACAGGCAACGCAGCTCATGGTGAAACAACTGAACTTCCTAAAAACATAAAATATTTTTTGTTTATTATATGTACACTTGTTTCTATTATCGTAATTTCAATTTATTTAACAATACTCCTCGGTAGTTTTTCTCAGACTTGGGGTATCGATAATTCCTTTACTTTAAGTCATTATACGACTGTATTTGATAGATCATTAGAATCGATTACTAATAGTACTATATTAGCATTTATTGGAGGTTTGGGAGCAGCAATGTTGGGTATTTTGATCAGTTATATTGTAGTAAGGCAAAAATTTATTGGTAAAAAACTAATGGATTCTGTGTCAACTTTACCTTATGCTGTTCCAGGAACTATGATGGGACTTGGTTTTGTTATTGCCTTCAATAAGCCTCCGCTAATTTTAACAGGAACTGCACTAATCATTGTTTTTGATTATATCATTCGTAGAATGCCATTTGCATTAAGAACTGCATCTTCAAATTTGCAACAGCTTGACATTTCAATGGAGGAATCTTCTGCAGACATGGGTGCTCGCTGGCATGTTACTTTTCAGAAAATTGTATTACCGCTTCTTAAACCAGCTTTTTTTAGTGGATTTCTCTTTGCTTTTATTAGAGCAATAACTGAGCTAACATCAACTATTTTTCTGGTTTCTCCAGATCATCGTTTAATGTCAGTAGACATTTATAATTTTATAAACTATGGTCAATTAGGAGAAGCTGCTGCAATGTCAATAATTTTAATGATTATTGTTGTTGTTATAGTTGTAGTACTATATAAAATAACAAAAATGGATCTATTAAATATAAAATTATAAGGGGGAGGAAGAGATTATGGTTAACAGAAATGTTGATTTTCATTTAGAAAAAGTACCTGTTCAGTTACAAAGCTTAACCAAAAAATTTTCAGATGAAGGAAAAATAATTACTGCAGTAGATAATATAGATATAACTTTTGAAAAGGGCAAACTCACAACACTTTTAGGACCGAGCGGTTGTGGAAAAACTACCACATTAAGATGTATTGGTGGTTTTTATAAACCAGAAGAAGGTAAAGTATTAATCGGAAGTGAAAATGTTAGAGGCGTACCTCCTTATAAAAGACCGACTGGTACTGTTTTTCAAAATTATGCACTTTTTCCTCATATGTCAGTGTTTGAAAATATTGCATATGGTTTAAGAGTAAAAAAAATGAGTAATCAAGAAGTTAAAGATAAAGTTAATAAAGGTCTTGAATTACTTCAGTTGGACAATATGGGAGGAAGACTTCCTACTCAACTTTCGGGAGGTCAACAGCAGAGAGTTGCAATTGCTCGACTACTTGTCAATGAGCCTAAAGTTTTGCTTTTAGATGAGCCTCTTAGTAATTTGGATGCTAAATTGAGAATTTATATGAGAGAAGAAATAAAAAATATTCAGCGCAAATTAGGACTAACAACAATTTATGTTACTCATGATCAGGAAGAGGCAATGACTCTTTCAGATCAAATGGCAATTATGAATAAAGGAAGAATTGAACAGATTGGTACTCCTGTAGAGATATATAATAACCCAGCAAATAAATTTGTTGGTGATTTTATAGGAGAAGCTAATTTTCTAAAAGGCTATATTGAAAAAATAATAGATGATACAGCGGTTATTAGAATTGATGATTATAAAATTAAATCAAAGGTTGATACTGATGAATTTAGTGAAGACGATAGAGTTTTAGTAATGATAAGGCCTCATGATGTGGAAATTTGTGATAAAGATGAAGCAGATATAATAACTCAAATAAGATGGGCAGCATTTCTTGGTGCACAGGTTAATTATCAAATAGTAATGCCAGGAGATGATGACTTTACAGTTTACGATTATCAAGCAGATCAAATAATGGAGGCAAATGAAGATATAAATTTAAAAATAAAAAAATCTCTTGTAATAGAGAAGTTATAGTTCTAAATGAAATTTAATAAAGATTAGAGGAATGAACATGTCCCTGTCAAGTAGACAGTAAAATATATTAACTTGTAATGGGCTATATGAGAAATTGTATAGTCCTTTTTTTGTTTTGTATTAATCTGTGTTAGACTGTTATTAATATTTTGGTGGTCACAGGGCAACGAAGGTCGACGAAAGCAATATATGATTTATAAAGTAGTATAGATATTCAAAAAAGTCAGAATATACTGGCAGCATAGCGGCAGCTATGGAAGCTCTAGAATACATCATGAATTGTTAAAAAATGGTCACAAATGTAATTTAAACTATTTGTAAGACTGTTGGATGTAATGGGCCTTAAACCAATTCATAAAAAAATAAAGGAGAAATCTTATAGGTGAAGAAATATATATTATAAAATGTCAAAATTTAATTATATTATAAAAAATTATATATTTACTATTATTATCTAAATCCTTTTTTAAAAAAGTATACTTTATCAGATCATTAATTTATCTTTCCTAAAAAATAGATAAAGATATTCTTCAAATACTTCAAAAATTAGTATTTAAATAAAAATATCACAACACCTTTCATACTACAATTCTAATAATTAGATTTGTTACACAAATTCTTCAGTTGATATAAAAAAGTTTATAATACTGAACAGATTTGAAATTTTTTATGGCTCCAATTTTTCGAAAGAGTAATTTATAAATAATTTTCTGAATATTTAAACTTATATTATGTTAATAAGGTTCGATAATTGGGTTAAATCGTTTTGTCACATGCCGAAAGGCAGGAGGTAAAAGATGAAAAAATTTATTAGTTGGATTTTTTTGGTTATATTTTTCATAACTAATGTTTTAATTCCAGGTCCCCTTTCTAGTGTTTATGCACAACAGATAGTAGTTGATCAACATAATACTTCTGAATTAAAGATAATTAATAATGTTACAAATGTTAGAACTAATAGTGATTATGTATTTGATGACGGAAATGCTTTAAATTCTTTTGAAGATTTTAATGTTTATCAAGGTAATATTGTAAACTTATATCTTTCTGATGGTACTGAAAATCTAATTAATCTTGTACATAATTCAATTACTAATATAGATGGAACACTTAATTCA